>CAZMNS010000022.1:5034-8454 GCA_964567705.1 uncultured Gammaproteobacteria bacterium
ATTTCTGGGTAAACTGTAACCTATTTTTTCTTTGTAAATTTCTTTTAAGAGGATATTTGAAAAACCACTTTAGTAAAGCCAGTGAGTTGTATTCTAGAAGCTGGTAGATGTATAAATGATCTAGGAGTGGGAATAACTTATAAAAGATATTTTTCATAATAAACTGCAAAAATCTTTAACAAAATAAATGAACTTTTTCGGATTTTCTAGATGAGGAAAATGAGTGGCATCTTCAATTAGTTCCAGTCTAGAGTTTTCAATTAGTTGATACATAGTTTTGGCGTGTTGCAAGCTTGAGGCTTCATTTTGATCTTTTTCTCCCCATAAGATTAAGGTTTCAATTTTTATCTTTTTAATATCCGAAATTAGATCCTCTTTGATAATGTTTAAAAAAGTTTCTCTTAAGTTACCTGCTGTTTCGTAGTCAGACTCAATAGTTTTATAGAGTTTGTGTCTTAGCTTAAGCTTGAAATTAAAAATATTAGGGATGAGATATTTAATAAATTTTGCGGCAGCAAAAACAAATAAGTTCAAAAATGTTCTTTTTTTTTTTTTTTCTGCACTGTATTCTAAAATAAGTTTACTCAAGGTTTTAGGGTTATTTGCAGCGATCTTTATGGCAATTCTTCCTCCTATAGAGTGTCCTAAAAGAATTGGGTTTTTTATCCTTTGATCTTTAATAAAGCTAACTATTAAATTAGCATAGTCTTTAACAAACCAAGGTTTATTAGGTAACGAGCTTCTTCCAAAGCCCGGAAGGTCAATCAAATAGAGCATAAAAGAATCTTTAAGTTTCTCTGTAATTGGCCAAAAAGAGGAAACGTCATTCCCCCAGCCATGTAGGAGAATTAAGCTTGGTCCCTTTCCTATACTTTGAAAGTAAACCTCCTGACCATTTTTGTAATAATACATTCAGAGAAGATTATATACTGTATCGAGTCACATTGTGCCGTATAGCAATGGGGTCAACGCATCTTATCAAAACTTCTAGGGTGTGAAGAGGTAGTTGATAAAGATCATCTAAAACAGCAATAATATCTTCACTCGTAGATCCTGATAAACCAATTCTTAAAAATCTTTCTCTCCCGTTAACTTTAATACTGAGTCTATGAATAACGCTGACGTTGTCTCGTTGCGGTGTGCTTAAATCTGCAACCGGAAAAGATTCTACGAGTCCATAAGCAGCCTCTCTACTAGATATTTTGCCCCAAAATTGGTTACCAAAATCAAAATGCCAAAACTCTTCTGGATAATTTGTAAAACCAGAGCTGGTCATAACTTGATAGAGCTTCCTTCTGTTTTGGTGGTAGTCAGTGAAATAGGGATTGCACTTGAAATAATCTGTTCTTGCTGTAATATCGAAAGTATCGAATTCAGCTCCCATATCTAAAAGTAGACCTTCAGGCCCTATTAGAGTTAAGTCAACAGCTCCACCAGTAGCGTGTGGTGAAGGTCGTTCAGGCTGAACTGATGGTAGAGAGACATAAGTTTGAGTTAATGCTGTTAGTTCTTTATCGGGTTTTTCAGGGTTTTCTTGGCGGAGCCTATTAAAAAAAGCGTCAAAAAGAGCTTGTTGTACTTGAATAGGTCTAAATCCATCTAAAATAAGTAATCTATAGTCGTGTGGAAGTAATCGAGCTGCTTCCAGTAATCTTTCTGCGGCACCGGCCCTCAAGTAGACATCTGGAGACGTACCTTGAATCTGTTGGTAAAAATATTGGGGATCAACTTCTATCTGAGGGTCGATATTGTTTATTAAGACTAGCGGTTCTCCACACTCTGTAATATGTACACTTTTCCAGTCTCCAATTGGGACAAAGTCAGGAATCTCTAGTTCAATATTCATCATAAATATCCTGTAATATACAACAATTGAATGATAATTGCAAAATCAGACAATCCTTTTAAACCCCAACAATCCTAAATTTGCAATAATCTATACACCTTGGATGTGTGCTTGTTTCACATTTCAAAGTAAAACTCTTAACCTTTTAACTCCATCCCCTAAATCTGGTCTCCAGTCATCGATTAAATAATTTTCTTTCCAACCCTGCTTTTCAATAGAGTTTTTGGGATCGGTTATTATTATTTGGTTCTGGTGAATACCGTAATATAACTTATCCTCGTTGGAATGAGCATAAATAATTTGTTTTGGTTTAACTTCTAGTACTATTAGGCAGTGAGGAATCTTTTCACTGCTACGTACTTTAATTAAGTCTCCTGGTCGAATATCGTGCAAATGCTCTATTGGGATAGTAAATTCTTCTGAAGTAAGCATTTTAACGTTAGTTCTCCCTACATGCGGAAAGCCAAAGTCAGTTAGGGATTTTCCTTTAATATTATGTATTAGATGATCTAGTATTCTATATGTAAACCCAGAGCAATCAATCCCTAAATTATTTTTTATCATAAACTGTTTTATCTCTTCTAAAGAAGCTGTACTCAACTCAAGCCCTTCCTTTTTAGCATCTTCTTTAAGCTGTTGTAAAATTACCTCAGGAGAGCTTTTACCTTGTCTGGCTGGATGCTCATTTGGAGGAATATTTATTCTATATGGTGTGGGAACTTTTTTTCCTCCTAAATCAAGAAGGAACTCTTCATACGCTTGCCAAAGAATTTTAGAATAATCTTGCATAGTTTAATTTTAAGCTATATTTTTTATTAGTTCTCCAAACTCAGGAAAGTTTCTCTCTATATACTCATGAGACATTCTTTTATTACCTAGCCGCTGTATAGGTCCAGATACTCTCATATAATCTCCTTCTCTCTCAGTGGGGCATCTAAGTAACCAGGTTCTAGCAGGTATTATTTGTCCAATTGTGCCATCAGCTGTATGCAATCCTAATTCTGTTTTATAGTGAACTCTGACATGTCTTGGTGTGGCTATTCTTGAAGGATAATTAGGGTGCGGAATATTTATTTTTGATAAAACTAAATATTTAGCTTCTTCAACCCCAAACCTTCTCATTATTGCTTCTTCTAATATTCTGCTGGAGTCACCACAAAGCATGTAGCCAGTAAATATATCTATATAAACTTTTGTTTCACTATTCCAAATCCAACCCTTGCCAAGCTTTATCCTCCTTCCAAAGGCTTCTAAAGCTTGCAAAAAAGGCCTCTCTAGATCAGCAAAAAATTGTTCAACTTCTTCGTGTTTGAGAGTAGAATAAGTTCTAAATTTGTGAAGCGCCGGTGCAGCTAACATATGCCGTAGAGTATAGCAGATTTGAGGTCAAATATCCAATATAGCCTGCTTAGCATGGGTTTGGATGAAACGCTTTCTGGGTGGGACTTCATCTCCCATCAGCATGGTAAAGACCTCATCTGCAGCAACTCCGTCCTCCATAGTAACTTTCTTTAAAATTCTCACCTGCGGATCCATAGTTGTTTCCCAAAGCTGATCCTTGTTCATCTCCCCCA
>CAZMNS010000023.1:0-8453 GCA_964567705.1 uncultured Gammaproteobacteria bacterium
GTTGGATTACTTTAGGCATAAACTGGTTAAATTTTACACTGTTTTGGATATAATAGGTTCTAATGTCGCCTACCAGGAGGAGCCAGACTGATTTTATCCGAACAAACTAATTTGTGTCTATAAATATGTCTGAAGGAGTATTTCATGAACCCATCTTCCGTGGAAAGAGAAACAGAAGAAGTATTTAGATTTGAGGGATAAACTTGCCGAAATTTAAGAGTAAATTTGACAAACTCACCTTAAAGTGGTCTGATTTATTTAGAGTGGCAGATAAAGATGATATGACAGTAGAAAGTGCTCCAGCTATAAATCTTCAGCAACCCCAAAAACATTCTAGACTATCAGAGGGAGAAAAAAGTGATGAAGCTGAGACAGATGAGTTGATTGGACAACTGTGTAGGTATGAAATAGTTAGAAGAGTTGAAGAAGAAATCATAGAACGGATCAAAGGTTTTATGGTTAAGCCTAAACCTAAACCAGAAGAGTATAGCGCTGATTGGTTTTTGGCTGAGGATTATGAAAAGCAGCAAAAAATACCAGAACAAACCACTAGCTTTAGACCATTTTACTTACCCTTAAAGATCCCTTTTGAGTTAAACCGTTTTGTGGTACAGGCAGTTCATGGTTGGCAAGCTAAAACTCTTTTAAATAATGATTTAAGAATTGGTTCTCTTTACCATGGTAAGGATAATCATAAAATAGCTGATTATAGCTTTGAAGATCCTGCAAACCCAAGAGTAGGAATTTTAGTAGCAGTTAATAATCAAGGTGAGTTTGATGAGGTAACAACTTTGAAAAGAATAAGGCCGATTATGCTGGCAGCTGAGGAGCAGATAAAAAGATATGTTGATAATTTAAACGACAAAAATCCTGCAGAGAGGATTGCAAAAAGAGTAGAGATTGAAAAACTGATTCAGCCAGCTGATGTAAATCCACCTAAAGAAACACCCGCACAGCCACCGTTAAAGACAAAAGTAAGCTTTATGGAGGCAGGAGCTAAAAAAACTTCTCAAGAGGTAGAAGATCTGAAAAAGGCTGCTTAAGACTAAGTATTTTGGGTATCATCAGAGAAAATATCAAACAAACCATCCTTAGGTATAAACAAAATAATAATTTAATACTCTACATCAGTTTTCATGGAAAGCAACTCAATTCTTGAGATATATTTTAGCTTTGAAAGTGATTTTGTAAACTCGGTTAATGAATTATGATTTTTTAGTCTAATGTTGTATGAAAGCTCTAGCTGTTCGCCCCCCTTGATCGGTCTGGCATTTAATAAGAGATTATCGTTTAAGAATTGTTTGAATATCTGATCGTGTGATGGTTTTGCATCTGATTTGATTGTGAAATTCAAAAGATATTCATATTGGAAAATAGAACCAAACCTAAACTTATCCAAGGCTATCATTAGAAATCCTACGACCAAAAGACCAGCAGCGGCTATAAAATAAGCACCGATACCAGCAGCCAGTCCTAAAGAGAGAGAAAAAAACATAAAAGTTAAATCCCTAACGTCTTTAATAGCAGTTCTGAAACGGATAATAGTAAAAGCTCCGATTAATCCAAATGCTCTGACTAGTGAATTTCCAATTATCATAATTACCATAGTGGCAATAACAGTTAATAAAACTAAGGACAAAACATATGATTGGGAATATGAAGTGCTTTTGTGGGTATTTTTATAGATTAATGCCACAATTAACCCTAAAAAGACAGAGATTAATAAGTTGGAGAATATTTCAACAGGTGTAAGGGATAAAGGTTGATCGATTAGTAAATTTTCCATAAGTGCTATCTTAGCACCAGGATATTGATTGAAGCAACTTAGTTTAAAATAGACTTTTCAACTGCTAGTCTATATTTACAGATTGATTGTCTGTGAGTTGAGTAATGTTGTAAAAGTTTATATAGCCACAAAGGCAATCTGCCATTAAATTTAATCTCCATAATTGTGGCAATGGAATTTATGGGGTGTAGTAAGGGTATCTCCTCACTACATAAAAGAGCTTTAGCAACATGCAAGTTAGAGTCAAAAGTGATTCTAACTAATCTATTGCTTGAAACGAGGGCCTCGCGAGTATAGCTAACCCAGGTTACTGGCTTCAAGCAGTGAAGGATTTTTAAAGTTTTTAATTGGCTTTTAAACTCTGGATTAATATCCGTAACAAGACATCTATTTTTGGTAGTTACTGCATTATTTTTACGTTTAATTTCCCAGAATAAATTTTCTCGATCGTTATTATAAAATCTTTGTCTGACTTTAACTCTAGTTTTTAAACCTGCTTCAGTATCTTTATAGAAACGCAGTTTTGGAGAATCATAATACAAACTTGTAACCTGATATTTTTTTTCAGGCAGAGAATAAGGATCTGGTAATAAATAGTGTTGAACATACTTTTTAATCTCTTCGGCCTGTTTTGAGCCTATAAAATGTTTGAATTCAAACCTTCTAAAATGTAATTGAATTATATTTCGAGGATTAATCACTGGTTATCTCTCCAGTTCTGCCTTTAAAGACATCCTCATAGTTATTATTAAACATATTTTGTTGCAAGGTTACTTTTGGGTTACTCTCAAAATAAGGTTTTTTTGTATAGATTAATATCCCCTGATTATTATCCTCAATTTTATTACTACTAATTAATACATCAGCTCCATCTTTAACTGCAATACCAATCGGACAATCCTGGAAAATGTTTTCCCTAATAGGAGCAGTTGAAAGCTCACCGACGCTAAGGCACTTATCTCCATTTGATCGACTGGTATTTCTCTCAATAATTGCTTGATTAAAACTAATGTCTAGACCATCGTTGCCATTTAATTCAAAAAGATTGTCACTAATTTCTCCTAAAACAACATCTAAATCAAGACCGTCAAACTCATTAATTAAAAATCTGTTATTTGCGACCCTTGCTTTAGAGTTTTTGATATTTACTCCATCATCGCCGTGGTTATCTTTGAAAGTGCTATTTGTGATGCGAATATTAGCATAATAAGCAGATAACCCCCCCGAAAGAGAAATGCCATTTACTTTTGCAGGACCTGCCTTCTCAACGGTTACATACTCAAAAGTACTCTCTTTTTGCTTTGTATCGATCACCCCAAGTGCGCCCCAGAACAGATTAGTTGCAGAGGTAAAAATGATTGGTTGTTGGAATTTACCCACTGCCTCTATCGGAGAGTAAGAAACCAGTGAAACAGATGGCAAAAAGGCTAGGGTGGTGCCCGGCATAATAACTAAACGATCAACTGTTGTTGGAATAATGATATTTTGATTAAAGTCAAAACGACCAGGACCCAGATAAATAGTATTTGATGCTAATCTAAATTGAGGATATTTGAGGATGAATTCTTCAGGAGATATGGCAACGTCTCTTCTATAGCGGTTTGTACCATCATCAATAAATCGGACATATACAGGATTGAATTGTCGAGAAGTTGATTTTTCTAAAAATTCGAAAAGTAATGAGCCAATCTCATAATCCCCTTCAGTTTTAATAAAAAAACGCGCTAGATTTGTCTGTGCGGGGATTATACCTAAAGAACCTCGCAGCGTAGTTTCCCATTGATTAGTCGCACCAGCAATCAAAGCACCTAAAGTTTGATCTTCGAAATCAGGTGTACTATTGTTGTTAGAATCAAATAACAATGAAGCATTAAAAGATATATGTCTTGGTGTCTCTAAAATAAGATTTCTAAGTTGGAGATCTTTATTACTTTGATTAGCAATTTCAACAATTACAGTATTAGGATCGTAGTTTAAGTTTTTAGGATTAAGTCTAACTAAGACGAGCACATCCTCTTCAGTTAAAACCTCGGGGACTGAGGAATGTGAATTTTGTATTACCATCTTCCATATAGATAATGTTGTAAAGGCAATCAGAATTACAAGTGTCAATAGTTTCCGGCTATGATTTTTTTTAAAATAATAAATGTAATCAGAAAATTTCATTGCTTAAACTCTTCAGATAATTTGTAAAAGGCTTGTTGGTAACGATCTTTAAACTTATTAATTTGTAGTTCATATTCGACAAATAATGAACGCCTATCTTTATCATTTAAAACTGCTGGTCTCACCTGGTTTTTGATATGATCAATCCAAGCAAGGTCTTCTCTCAGCTGATTCTTGTCACTAATTAGTTCTAAGACATAGTTATCTCTAATCTTTTTCCATTCTGGGTTTTTTAATATCCTGGTAACTAAAAGATTATATTCAGTATCGATTGGTATATTTTTAGGATCATCATCAAGCATAGTAACGTTCCAGGGGATAAGCTCAATCTTGCCAGTTGAAGAATTAATATAAACAACAAGATTATGAGTATCTTTTTGTGATCTTGAAAACATTACCGTAGAATGAGCGATCCATTTTAGCGTAGAATCCATATCTAAAATAGTTGGTAGGTTGGTATAGAACTCCGCATCGTCCTCGTCAAGTAGATTAAATAGGTACTCGATTGAAGATAAATCGGATACTTTAGTGTTACCTTGTCCGAAAGATTGAGTCCCAAAAACAGTCTTATATAAATACTGCATTTTCTCTGATTCCCCAACTAATAATCCAGTTACAGGACGTTTATTTTGCTCAATTAATATATTTGACCATTGTTGAATTAACAGGTAAGTTCTTTTCCCGGAGCCGTTAACTCTTAAGGTAACAAAGTACGCCTTTGGTGTAATAAGGCCTAGCCTTTGCGCTAATCTGAATGAAAACAACTCCTGAACAAACATCCTGTCTCCAGGGATGATTAAATCGAACTCATCCATGCCGTCAAGATCATCATCTACTAGCTTAATCCGCCAAGATTTTTTTTGAAAAGCCCAGTGATTGTAATTATCACCTCTAAATCTTACTTCAGCATCATATATTATGTTATCTTTGATGATCGTTGCAGGAACCTCTTTTTTATATTGTGCAATTAGAATATTGCCTGGTTTTGGTTCTGGTAAGTTTTGTAATAACTGATTTCTGTTTGATTCTGAGATGACTAAAGTATATGAGGGTAAAGTGTCTTTATCAGAATAATATATAGCTAGTGGAATTAGGATTAGATTTTCAATAGACACCAGAATCTCTCTTGTGCCCCATCTGAAAGATGGGTATTTTTCAAACAACTGATTGATGGAGCTGTTTAGAATAGCGTCACGATTTCCTTTGAAGTAAGTTACTATAGAGATACCTAGTATGACTGTAAATATTAAAAAGATTGCTATCAGTTTTAGCCTCATCAGATCTCTTTATATCCAGGGAAGTAGTCTCTGACAACATTTTCTTCTGGTATTTTAAGCGCATAAAGCATCTTTTCCATTGCCTCAACCATTGGTTCTGGTCCTGAAACATAAAAAATATAACTCTTTAGGTCTGGAAGAGCTTTAATAGCTCTCCCATCTATTCTTTTTGGATTAATAAAATATTCAATGTTTAAGCTTTTACCTCTTTGAACAATCTCTTCTAGTTCATTTTTAAAGACAATATTTTGATCTCTATTTGCATAAAGTAAGGTGATATTAATAGGCAGCTTTTTTTGATTTAGATCTAAAATAATTGATCTAAAAGGAGTAATCCCAATTCCGCCAGCAATGAAGCAAAGCTTCTTTCCTTCGGAAATAAAAACATCAGGCACAATGAACTCACCTGAAGGTCCTGTTGCCTCAACTTTGTCCCCAACTGAGAGTTTAAGCAGATCTTTTTTAAAGCTGCTTCCATCTCCAGGAACAAACTTAGAAGTTAAATGGATATTTTCCTCATATGGGGCTGATGAGATAGTAAAAAAACGGTTATTTAACCTTTCATCAGGGTTTGGATCATCGATATGATAGCGCATAAACTGCCCCGGCTTCCAAGTTAACAGTTGCTCTGGTTTAAGAATAAAAGTTACTACATTTGGAACTTCTTGTTTTTTTTCAATTAAAGTTAATTTCATAAAGATAAGCTAGGATAAGTGAGTTTAAAACTCCTAGGATCATGGCGCTTAATAATAATAACAACAAGGGGGTAGACGCAGCAATAATAGATTTAAGTAAAGATATGTTATGGATTATCTTAAATTGGATGCTAATTATATAGAACATAAGTAATATCCCTAAACCATTTATAATTGGCAATCCAGAGATTATCAAGGGTAAGCTGGCATAGCTTGTTGCCTGAAAAGTTCCTCTAAAACTTGCTGCCCCTCCTAAAATTTTAGCGCTCAAGTGTAGTATGGCTGTAAGTATTATTAAAAGAGATAAAAAGATTGGGACTAAAAAGATTATTTCTGAGACAGAGAAAAAGATATGTTTAATATCGTTTTGAATAAAGGACTCAACGATTACTTTAAGTGCAAAACTTAGGAAAAGATTAACTAGTGCAAAGCTTATAGCTGATGATAGATCTATTTTTGAAGGGATCTGTTTAGCATAAAAAGCTGGGGAGAAGAAAGCAGCCTTTATTAAATTTAGGTAATTTATTAAACTTAGATTAAACTGCAAGGGTTGTTTTTTTCCTGCTCTCATTGGAGCTCAATTTAACCTGAGTCGTCTGTTAAGTCAATATACATAAATAACTTGCCAGAACTATTTTGATATTTTATACTAGCTTAAGCAACTGCCAGAAAGAGGTGATAACAGATGAGTAGAAATGTAACAATCGTAGTCATCATTTTAATCATCGTTTTACTGGCAGGGTATTTGGTTTGGTTAAGGAATCGTTATAGCGCATCTTCCCAGCCATCACCATCCCCCCAAGAAGTTAGCCCTAGTCCGAGTCCACTCTTGAGTCCTTCGCCTAGTGCTTCAGCATCAGCGTCGCCCTCGCCCTCTGCGAGAGTCTCCCCCTCTCCAGTAAAAAGTGCTAGCCCCTCAGCTTCTGTAAGGTAAGGTTAGCCTGAGGTGTTAAACTTGATGTTTATTTAGTGTATTATGCACTAACTTTTAAATGGAAAAAACTCAGGTTGAAAAACTAATCATCATTGGGTCTGGCCCAGCTGGTTTAACAGCTGCAATTTATGCTTCTCGTGGTAATCTATCTCCTTTAGTTATTGCTGGGAGAGAAGCAGGTGGGCAGTTAATGTTAACTACGGATGTTGATGATTTTCCTGGTTTTCCAGAAGGGATTCAAGGTCCAGAGTTAATAGAGAAAATGAGAAAGCAGGCTTTAAAGTTTGGTAGCCGATTTATAGATGAGGATGTTTTAGAAATTGATCTAAAGAAAGCCCCCTTTAGTATTAAAACTGAATCACAAAGTTTTAAAACTTTGAGTCTAATAATTGCCACTGGTGCTTCAGCAATGTGGCTTAATTTACCTTCTGAGCAAAGATTAATTGGTAGAGGTGTTTCAGCTTGCGCTGTTTGTGACGGGCTGTTTTTTAAGGAAAAGCAAGTAATAGTTATAGGGGGAGGGGATACCGCCATGCGGGAGGCACAACACTTATCTAAACACTCTAAAAAAGTAACTATCATTCACCGCCGGGACAGTTTAAGAGCCCAGGCTGCTTTAGTAGAACTGGTAAAGTCCAAACCTAATGTTGAGTTTTTGTTTAATAAGGTAGTAGAAGAAGTTTTGGGAGAGAATAAAGTAACTGGAGTGATTCTTAAGGATACTAAAACAGGAAAAATGTCTAACATGGCAGTTGATGGGGTATTTGTAGCAATTGGCCATAAACCTAATACTTTATTTTTAAAGGGCCACTTAGAACTTGACGAGAGAGGTTATATAGTTGTAGATGAGACTAATGCATCTGTTGAAGGAGTGTTTGTTGCAGGGGATGTTTGTGACCATAAATACCGCCAAGGTGTAACTGCTGCCGGGGCTGGTTGTAAAGCAGCGCTTGACGCTGAAGAATATCTAGATAGATTAAAAACTCCGACTACTGCTTCATAGAGCTTTCTGTCGCCACTTTCCATATGGTGGCTATTCTAACAATAACCTATAAAAATCTCAAATACTGATATTGCACACTTAGACTTTTGTTCTTTTGAAAAGATATAATACAACTATGGATGCTGCCCAAGAGAAAAAAATACCTGTCAGAACTCCTAATGGAGATAATAAAGCGTTGCATAAAGAGGTGGCTCACAATCTTGAGCAAATAGGTATCAGTGGTGCTCAAACTTTACCAGTAACTGCAGAAACACCCCATCCTTTAAGTCCTGAACCTGAATTTGGTGAGGATCATTTAGCAAGGCCAGGGGTGAAAGAGGCACTGGGAATTCCTGATGAAGCTGTTGTTGAAATTGAAACTGACTCAAAACCCGATAATGATTTAAAAGAAACAATTAAGCATAATTTTTTAGGAGGATCATCAACTAGATTTGTCAAAAGTGGTATACCACTAGATTTAGAAAGAGTAAGACATTTAAAAATGCAACAAAAAAAAGCAGCATAATAATATATGGAAGTTAGTACACCACAACCTGCAACTGTAGCTATAACTCAGACTTTAACTAATAGTAGTGGGTTTGACTCTTTAACT
>CAZMNS010000024.1:0-8330 GCA_964567705.1 uncultured Gammaproteobacteria bacterium
GGAAATCCTTTTATAACAGTATAAAAGTAAAATCTTAATAATGTTACTTTCTTACTTAGTTTATAGAGGATTTATGATTTCTAAAAATACTGAAGATAGGTTTGGAAAATTTTTAGCCTTTGGTTTAACCTGCTGGTTAGGATTGCAAACAGTAATTAATCTAGCAGCTATGGTTTCACTAATCCCACTAACAGGAGTCCCACTTCCTTTTATCTCATATGGAGGATCAGCTTTGCTTGCAAATCTAGTTGCAATTGGAATTTTACTTAATATCTCTAAATCCTCTAAGAGTTAAACTTTCAATTTATACAAAAATGAAAGATAATCTAAATATGAAAATAGTCGTCACAGGTGCTCACTTTACTCCTGCTCAAGCTGTGATTGAGGAGTTTAAAAAAGATCCTGAAGTAGAACTTATTTTTATAGGTAGAAAAACTACTCCTCTTGGTGTACCAACCCTTGAGTCGCAAAACTTGCCAAAGCTTGGAGTTAAGTTTTATCCAATTATTGCTGGAGGACTTAAACGTTTTATCTCCTTAGGAACAATAACCTCACTTATTAAAATTCCAATTGGATTTATACAATCTTTTTATATTTTATCTAAAGAAAAACCTAGTGTTATTTTATCTTTTGGTGGATATGTTGGCGTTCCTGTTGTCATCTCTGCCTGGTTACTTTCTATACCAGTGATACTTCATGAGCAAACTCTGATCTCAGGTTTAGCTAATAGAATAAGTAGTTTGTTTGCAAATAAAATTGCAGTTTCTTTTGATAGCAAATATTTTTTTAAAAAAGAAAAAATAGTTTTAACTGGAAATCCAATCAGAAAAGAATTATTGTCGGTAGATAACAAAAAATTCCACATAGAAAAAAATGTTACAAACCCCGAGATCATAAAGATTATTAAATTTGCCAAGACACAAAAATTACCTCTAGTTTATATTACTGGCGGAAATCAAGGATCACATGCTATTAATTTGGCAGTAGATGAGTGTTTGGAAAAACTTACTAAAGTTACTTATGTCATTCACCAAACAGGTGACTCTGCTTTTAAGGATTATGAAATGTTAGTTCAAAAAAAAAGTGATAAGTATTTTGTTAAAAAATGGTTTGATGTTTCAGATTTAGCAGCTATTTATAAAAATGTAGATTTAGTCATTTCTAGAGCTGGTGCAAATACCTTACTTGAGTTAGCTTTTTTTCAACTGCCAGCCTTAGTTGTTCCCATTCCTTATCTTTCTGGTGATGAACAAAATAAAAATGCAAAATTTTTTCAATCTAAAGGATTGGTAGAGATTTTGTCTCAAGAAAAGTTATCTGCCAAGACATTACTTGAAAATATCACTTCAATGCTAAAAAATATTCATTCCCTAAAGATAAAAGCTAAAACTGCAAAAGAGTTAGTGATAAAGGATGCTGCTAAAAGATTAAAATTAGAAACTCTTACTTTAGTTAACAATGTTTAAAAAGGTAAAGCAAAATCCAAGAATCAAAAAATTCACTCTATTAAAAAAGTTAATTTTTATAAGTTCCGCCATTTTAGTAAGTTTATTAACAGTTATTTTTTTTAAGTCAGACTTGCTAACTGTTAGAGAGGCAACTTTAAATGCAGATAACTTAACTTGCACGGATAAGGCTACTTTAGAAAAAAGTTTAGATTTTAAAAAAAATATCCTAACTCTTAAAAAAGATGATATAGAAAGGGATTTAAGAAAAAAATTTCTTTGTATAAAAGAAGTTACTTTAGCTAAAAAGTTTCCCAATAAAATTGAGATAGGGGTTATAAATAGGGAGCCTAAAGCAATTTTAGTTCCTGCTGAAATGAAAAATACCTCAGAAATAAAAAATATTCCTGATTTGAAAATATTAGAGTCAACTAGTTCTGCGACTCCCTCAGCAGATATAAATTTATTAAATATTGAACTAACTGAGACAGGGAAAAGTTTTTTGGTGGATGAAGAGGGGTTTGTTTATGCTGAACTAAATTTAGTTAATTTGCCAAAAATTATAATAGAAGGTCAAGAAATCTTTTTAGGAAGTTATCTAGGGAACAATTTAGTAAATGCTTTAAAGGCATTAGAAAAAGTTAGTGAGCTTGAGATAAATATATCTATAACAAAAATTTTTTACGAAAATATTTTTATTATAGAAGGCGAGCAACAGATTATTTTTGACTTAAGTGGGAATGTTGACAGACAACTAGCCTCTTTACAACTAATTTTACAAAAAGCTAAAATGAACAAAGCAGAGCCTTCTAATAAGGCTAATCAAAAAGTGATCAAAATAATCGATTTAAGGTTTAATAAACCTGTAATTACTTATTCAAATTGATTCAAAATGCAAAATTAAAGTATTTAACAGAAGAAAGGTGGTACTGGACTTTTTGGCAGTGAACACTAATTAAATAGTAAAAGTTTGTCCAAAAATGTCCAAATTATTGTGGCTAGAGATAAAATAATTTGTGGCGTAGATGTTGGCTCATCAAAAATTGCAACATTAATCGCTTCAGTTGGTGAGGATGACAGAATAAATATTATTGGCGTGGCTGCCACTAACTCTAGGGGCGTAAAAAAGGGTCAGGTTGTTGATATTGAAGAGGCTGTGGCGGCAATAACTGAGAGCGTTGAGTCCTCCGAGCGAATGGCTGGATACTCTATATCAAACGCTTTTGTCTCAGTTGGCGGACCGCATATTGAGAGCATCAATCAGCATGCAGTTGTGGCTGTTTCACAACCAGAAGGAGAAATAAAGGAAAGTGATATTTTAAGAGTAAATGATGCAGCCAGAGCAATTGCTCTGCCTTCATCAAGAGAGATCCTGCATGTTATTCCCAGGACATTTACTGTTGATGGTCAAGAAGGAATTAGAGACCCTATTGGCATGACTGGAGTAAGATTGGAAACAGACACTCATATTATCTCTGGAGCAACTACTTCTATTAGGAACTTGGCAAAATGTGTCAGTATGGTTGGGGTTGATGTTGAAGAATTAGTTTTCTCTGGTATTGCCTCCTCTGAGGCAGTTTTAACAGAAACTGAAAAAGAATTAGGAGTTGTCTTAATTGATATTGGAGGAGAGACCTCTGATTTAGTTATTTTTGTAGATGGAGCAATTGCCTATTCCTCAGTGATTCCACTTGGAGGGAGACATGTTACTTCAGACATTGCTGTAGGTTTGAGAATATCTTTGGAGTCTGCTGAAAAGATAAAGCATTTTCTTATGAAGCCAGTCAAACAGCCAACCATTCCTGAGGAAAACAAAGATGTTAAAAAGAAGGAAGAAGAAATATTAGATGTTAAATCTTTAGGGATTTCAGAAGATGTTCAAAAAATCTCTAGAAAAGCTGTTGCTGACAGTATTATCAGACCAAGGTTGCAGGAAATATTTAAGTTTGTTGGAAAAGAAATTAAAAAAAGCGGTTTTGGAGCACAGATTCCTTCTGGTTTAGTCATTTCAGGAGGTGGCGCACTAACTATTGGTTTACTAGAACAAGCGAGATATGTTTTAGGTTTTCCCGCTAGAGTTGGAAAAATAGAAGGATTTATTGGTTTAACTGATGAAATAGATTCTCCTGCTTTTGCTACAGTTTCTGGTTTGGTTTTATATGGGGTCAGACAATCAACTAGTGCAGATATAGGTTTGCCAATGCTGGGTAGGGGCTTGCCGATTAAAGATGTCACTAAAAAAGTAACTGATTTGTTGAAATCTTTTCTGCCTTAGCACTCGACAAACAGCTTAACAATTGTTAAAATCAGTCGAATTAAACTTAAAATAAAATATGCTGATTAAGCCTGATGTTCAAAGGTTCGCAAAGATTAAAGTAGTTGGTGTTGGCGGAGGAGGAAGTAATGCGCTTTCTTCAATGATCAGCCTGCAACAGATCCAAGGGGTAGAGTTTGTAGCTATTAATACTGATGCTCAGGCTTTAATGGCAAACCCTTCTCCAACAAAAGTTCAAATAGGTGAAGCATTAACCAAAGGATTAGGTTCTGGAGGAAACTGGGAAATAGGTCAAGCTGCTGCTGAAGAGTCAACCCAAAAACTTCAAGATATAATGCAAGATGCTGATATGGTTTTCTTAACAGCAGGAATGGGAGGAGGTACTGGAAGCGGTGTTATGCCGGTTGCTGCAGGTATAGCCAAACAAGTAGGAGCTTTAACAGTAGCAGTTGTTACTAAACCGTTTACTTTTGAAGGCTCAAGAAGGATGGTGGTAGCAGAAGAGGCAATAGAAAGGCTGCGAGATAAAGTTGACGCCTTAATTATTATTCCAAACCAAAGGCTACTTGAGGTTGTTGATAAAAATATGAGCTTACAAGACGCTTTTAAGTTAGCGGACTCTGTTTTAGGCCAAGGAGTTCAAGGTATTTCTGATTTAATAACTATGCCAGGACTGATTAATGTTGATTTTGCTGATGTTAAGGCAATTATGAGTAGTGCTGGCTCTGCATTAATGGGTATTGGTCAAGCAGGTGGTGAAAATCGGGCTTCAACAGCAGCTAGAATGGCAATTGCCTCACCACTTCTTGAGATATCTATAGAAGGTGCTAAGGGAGTTTTGTTTAATATTGTTGGAGGATCTGATTTAGGTATGAATGAGGTAAATGAGGCAGCCCAAATTATTTCTCAAGCAGCTGATCCTGATGCTAATATTATATTTGGAGCAACTATTAAAGAAGATTTGGTAGATATGGTAAAAATTTCTGTCATAGCTACGGGTTTTGATGAAACCAGGTCAAGACTTAGAGAGTACGTAGGAATGGGAGGCGCTTCAATGCAAGCTCCAGGATTTAGTGTTCCTCAACAGCCTCAAGACGATCCAATAATGCAGACAAGTAATACCCAAATTGATAGTTTAAACTTGGAACAAGAGAGTGCAAATGAAGAAAAAGAGGATGAACTGGAAATCCCCGCCTTCTTAAGACAAAATAGGTAGTTAATGTATAAATTTTGCCCTTTTTGTGCTGCGCCTGTAGGTAAAGTTCTTAAATATGGGTTTAAATGTCCTAAATGTTTTAAAAATGTATATTTTAATTCCAAGCCTACCTCTTCAGTAATTCCAATCTTTAAAGATGAGATTTTAGTAAGTGTCCGAAGAGACGACCCATTTAAAGGTGGTCTAGATATTATTGGAGGGTTTCTACAGTTAGATGAAGATCCAATTAGTGGCATAATCAGAGAATTTAAGGAAGAAACAGGAGTGCGTCTAAATAAAAAAGACTTAGAATATTTAGGGACTTGGGTTGGTGACTATATCTTTGAAGAGGTAAAATACTATACACTTAACGTAACTTATACAATAAAGTTTAGTCATAAACCAGATTTTAAGCCAAGTGATGATGTTCTGGATTTAATATGGCTAAAAATAAATAAACCAATTCAGTTTGCTTTCAAGTATCAAAAAGATGTTTTAAGGAAGTTAAGAGAAATTTGAATTTAGCTTTCCACCTTTCAGGTGTTCACACAAACTAGGATTTTACTTCAGATAACAACTCACCTCATATGCAGCACTTTGTTATATCTGAGATTTAGCTTGCAACCTTCGAGGTTACAGCCTAATAATATATTTTCTAAAATAACAAATTGTCCTACGTGAGATACTTTGTTATTTAAATTAAAATTTTGCAAAATATCTGGTAAGATAGCCTTATGGACGAGAAAGAATGGTGGAAAGATTTATTTGATCAAAAATATTTAGATACCTACCTTGCAGAGTTAACACCTAAGAGGACTTTTAAGGAGGTTGATTTTGTAATAAAAGCTGCTAAGCTAAAGCCCTCAGATAGAATTTTAGATTTGGCTTGTGGTCATGGAAGACACTCTATTGAGCTTGCCAAAAGAGGATTTACAAATATTGTTGGCCTAGATTATTCAGAGCCATTTATTAAAAAGGCTAAGGAAGATGCTCAAGAAGCAGGTATTGATATTAATTTTATCCAGGGAGATATGAAGAACCTTCCTTTTTCTCAAGAATTTGATGTTGTTTTGACATTATTTACAACTTTTGGTTATTTTGATGACGAAGGGAACAAAAAAACATTAGATCAGATTAATAAGGTATTAAAACCAACTGGACGATTCTTAATTGATGTAATAAGTGGTGAAGCTGTAATCAAAAGATTTTCTGAAAAAGGTGAAAAAGAAGAAGGGTCGAATCTTTTAAAGATCCCTAGAACTTACCAGACAGGAGATTTAACTATTAATGAAGTTGAGTTATTTGACCCAGATCAGCAGTTAATTCACAATCATAGGGAGTGGCTAGATGAAGAGGGAAATAAAAAAGAATACGATTATTTCTTAAGAGTTTATACAGTTCCTCAATACAAAGAAATGTTAGCAAAAGCTGGGTTTGAATTTAAAGAATTATGGGGAGATTTTGAGGGAAATCCACATAGTAGTAATAACATTAGAACTATAATCTTAGCTCAAAAAGTTAAATAACCTAATTCTTGCCTCTTATCTAAAGTTCAGGTAACAATTTATTCCACGTAGATAATTTTGTTACATAATTCAAATATTGCTTCCTAAACTTGAAGTTAGGTACAATTAGCCAATGTTTAAACCAGTTTTATCTCAAATTGATTTTATAGCTCTTGAGAAAGAGTTACTTAATAAGTGGTACAAGCAAGGAATTGTGGAAAAATACCTGAAACGTAACGAAGCTTCAGAGCAAAAATTCTCCTTTTTAGATGGTCCAATAACTGCTAATGGTCCTATGGGAGTACACCATGGTTGGGGAAGGACTTATAAAGATTTATGGCAAAGATGGCACAACATGCGAGGATTTAAACAAAGATTTCAAAATGGCTTTGATGAACAAGGCCTTTGGGTAGAGGTTAATGTGGAGAAAGACCTGGGACTTAAAAGTAAAAAAGATATTGAAAATTTAATCCCTGGAGATAAGTTTGCTTCTCTAGAGAAGTTTATAAACCTTTGTAAAGAAAGAGTTAAAAAATACTCAAGCATGCAAACAGAACAATCTAAACGCTTAGGTTATTTTATGGATTGGGACAACTCCTATCATACCTCATCAGATGAAAATAATTACTGGATCTGGTACTTTATAAAAACAGTTCATCAAAAAGGCTGGCTTTATAAAGGAAGAGATTCTGTGCCATGGTGCCCAAGATGTGGAACAGCTATTTCCCAACATGAGATTCTAACTGAGGATTATCAAGAACTTGAGCATGAATCAGTTTATTTTGAGTTGCCAATAAAGAATAGAGAGAGCGAATACCTTTTAGTTTGGACTACTACCCCATGGACACTCCCTGCCAACATCGCCGTAGCTGTTAATGAGAAGCTAAATTACTCTTTAGTTGAAGGATATACCAAAGATAAATTCTGGTTAGCGAAAGATCTAGCAGATAAAATATTTAAAAAGGATTACAAAATAATAAAAACTGTTAAGGGGAAAGAGCTGGTTGGACTTAAGTATAGGTGGGTATTTGATGATCTTCCTTCTGTAAAAGAAGTAGCAAATAAAAATACTGATAAGTTCCATATAGTAATAGCAACGGATGAACTGATTATGCCAGTTACCACCGAAGAAGGAACAGGATTAGTGCATACTGCTGTGTCTGCAGGGACAGAGGATTTTCAGCTAGGAAAAAAACTAGGATTGCCGATGATTCAGATAATAGATGAGGAGGCAAATTATCTTCCTGGGCTGGGCGAATTTACAGGTAAGAACGCAAAGAATAACCCGAGAATAATCCTAGACTATCTGATAGAAGAAGATAAAAAAGGAAAAAGCTGGGTTTTTGAAATCTCCCCATATACTCACCGTTATCCAAGGTGTTGGAGGTGTAAAACTGAACTGGTTTGGAGAGTAGTAGATGAGTGGTATATAGGCATGGACAAAGCAGATGATTCTGGAAAAACTTACAGAGAACAGATGATAGAAGTGGCAAAAAAAATTAACTGGATGCCTAAGTGGGCACTAGAGAGAGAGCTTGATTGGTTAAAAAATATGCATGATTGGCTGATTTCCAAAAAAAGATATTGGGGGCTTTCATTGCCTATCTGGGAGTGCAGTAAATGTGGTAGTTTTGAAGTAATTGGAGGAAGAGATGAGCTTAAGGAAAAAGCTGTTGAGGGTTGGGAGAAATTTGATGGTCACTCTCCGCATAGACCTTGGATTGATCAAATAAAAACTAAATGTTCTAAATGTGGGGAAGTTGTATCTAGAATCCCGGATGTTGGTAATCCATGGCTTGATGCTGGTATAGTTCCATTTTCTACTCTTCCAGAAGGTTGGTTTCCTGCTGACTTTGTTACTGAGGGCTTTCCAGGGCAGTTTAAAAACTGGTTCTATGCTCTGATTGCCA
>CAZMNS010000025.1:0-8237 GCA_964567705.1 uncultured Gammaproteobacteria bacterium
TTTAAATAAAGCCTCTGCCTCTCCTACTTCAACTGCTAACCCACTTCCCAACTCATCTCAAGCAAATACTGAAGTAAAGTCACAAAACTTATTTTTAATTTCAGATGTAGCTTCCAAAGTAAACTCTGATCAGGCCTTTATGGTTAAAGTTAATTTAGAGTTACCCAAAAGTGCAAGTTCAGTATTTTACCTTAAAGGCGCTTTCCAAAAGATGGGTAGTACTAATTATTTTGGGAAAACATTAAGTAACTCAAGTTGGGTTAAAAACTCAAGCAGTTACTTAAACCAATATAAAATTACCACTGATGGGGCTGGTAAATGGGCAGGTAGTCTTGAGATGATGGTGGATAGTGATGATAATGGTTTTAGCGGATCTGGAAAATATTTATTTAAAGTAGGAAGATATAGCGAGTCTGGTTCAGGACCAACCTGGAGCAATCAGACAGAGGTAGAAATATCTCATACCCAAGTAAAAAAAGATGAAGAAGCAGAAATTTTAGGAATAGCTGCAGCTTCAAAAAAGACAGATACAACAATTCCTGCTAAGTCTTTAGTTAAATCTACGCAAAAACCTAAGGAATCACCAATCCCAATTAAAGAAGCATCCATTGCGGGGTTAGTTAAAGAAGCCAGTCAAACAGCTTCCCAAGCAATTGTTAAAAAGGAAAGTTTCTTTTTAATTGCTTTAGGAATTTTAGTTGTTGGAGGTGCATTAGCAGTAGTATTTTTACAAAGAAAAAGACATAATATTAACCATGAAATTTAGAGCTAAATCCAAAGAAGAGACACAAAAAATAGCCACAAGAGTTGCTAAGAGATATAAAAAAGGTGGAGTTGTGGCTTTAGTAGGAGAATTGGGTGCAGGTAAAACCACCTTTACCCAAGGCTTCGCTAAAGCATTAGGGATTAAAGAAAAAATCATCTCCCCTACTTTTATTTTAATGAGGTCTCACCCGCTTCCCTCCTCCACTGGAGCATCAAAAATGGTACTTTACCATGTTGATTTATACAGACTAGAGGGAGAACAACTTAAAGTTGAGTTTGGACTTAAAGAGATAATGTCTATTCCAAATAATTTAGTGCTTATTGAATGGGCTGATAAGATTAAGGATCAACTACCTAAAGATACTTTGTTTATTACCTTCAAAAAAATTTCAGAAAATGAGAGAGAAATTACAATAAAGTAATCTGTAATGGGTAAGTTGTAATCTGTTTACTCATTACACATTACTGATCACAGATTACTTACCTGGTGGCTTTTCTGTAGAAGTAAACTCCTAAACCAAGTGAGGCTAAAATACCTAATATAACTATCGCAACATGTTCTGGTCCAGTTACAGGTAACTCAGTAACTGCAGGTAATATCTCACCTTTTACTCCACCTTTGGCAACAGGGTTTTCTAAACAAAATTGAGCTGAGTCTTGAGAAAATAGACCATCTACTCTCACTTCAGCTACGTTATTAATACAAGTAACCTGATTTGAAGGTACAAATTCAGATTGCATCACTTTAGCTGATAAATTAAAGCTTTTAGTCTCATTTACAGCTAATGAATCAACGCTAAAGGTTAAGGTTTTAGTATTAGAATCAAAAGTTCCTGGTCCTTGAATAGATTCAACATAGCTAGGTAATTTGTCTGAAACAACTAGATTGCTTAGAGGTAAATTACCAGTATTTTGTACTTGAATTTGAAAATTAACAGTTTGATTAGGTTTAAATCTAGTATCATTAATGCCTAAATTATCAGTCATTTGACCTGAGATTGGATTTTGAACTAGTTTATTAATAAATACTTGAGCTTTAGGACTAGGTCCAGGAACATAATACTGCGCACTTACATTTGAAGCAGTGCTTAAGGCAAATAAAGAAATCAGTGATAAAGCTAAAATTGTCTTTTTCATTCTGTATATAATAACATATTATAGGCCATGTGTCAACACTTATAGGTACAGACAAGAAGTTACTCTTTCAGGCTTGATTTTGACCCTTAATTAGCCTCAAAAACAGGGCAAAATGGACTATAGCAAGCATTATAAGTCCTATATACTCCAGTAGCTGAGGTAGATAGTATATTACTAGAGTGTTTTTATCAAGAGAGCTCTTCATCTCCCAACCATTTTGCCAGTTATTTACTAAAATATGTTCACCTACTCTAGTCCCAAAAATAAAAGGTAGGCTTAACTTAAAGTTATCAATGAAGCTATTATCAGTATTTAAAGCGTATAATACCCATCCTGGATGATAGCTTTGAGAAAGTACTAACACACTTGTTTTGTTAGTTTGTGGGTAAACAACATATTGATGAATTGCCTTTTTTTCTGATTCATATGGGATTAATTTAGCTTCACCCTGAGAGTCTTTTACATATATATTAGTCAAAAATTCATAAGGGAAAGGGTAAATATTTAAATCAGTTAACTGATTTATTGCAGAGTGGGAGTTATAAGAGACGCTACCAAAAAGCAAATTAACCCCTTTATCAAATTGATAGACTGGAGGCAATATGTAGTATTGCGTTTCAAACTCTTTTGATTTATTTATCTGTGAATAAAGATAGTTTCTAGCATCAAGTTCAGTTGAGATATTAATAATAGCTGGAGAACCAGCTAGATTCTTGGTATTAAGTTTAGCTATATAACCTAACCCTCCCCCAGTATTGCCTTTTCTAAAAAGAAGGTATGAAGTAGCATTTTTAGCTGTCAAACTAACAATTTCATTTGAATCATCCAGGCTATATTCCCCTTCAGGCTTAATATCATAATTTAAGGGTGATCTTTTGTAGGCTTTTTTGCCAATTGGATCTATCAAAGAGTACGAGCTTTCTACTTTTGGAAACTCTACTTTGATCTCAGAGTTCTCAGTTAAAGATATCTGCATTTCTATCTCTGGATCTTCAAATTCAAAAATATTTAAGTTTTCTTTGCTTAGAAGTGGGTAGGTACTAAATGAAGCGTTGGAATAGCTTACTTTTTTATCTTGATCTTTCTCCTCAGATCTCAGTGCTTCTAGGATAAAGCTAAACTCTACCTGATCTTGATTTGGGTTCTCATTTTCCACAAATTCTACATATCCCTGATTATTTGTAGTAAATCCAAACTCATCACCATCTTTTTTATTAATACAATCAGCTTTAGTAAAGCTATAAATGCAATATTTAGGATATTCATCACTAAAGGATTTATAAGAAAAATTTACACCTATTAAACTGTTTGCTTTTAAAGAAAGTATGTCTTGATATTTACTACAAAGGGCAGTGTTTCTACCACCAAGCACAAGTGAGTTACCTTCTATATTAGAGAAAAAACTGCCTGATGTAGCTCCTCCAAACTGATCAGCTTTTATAAATTGAGTGGGATCTAATGCAGTTGTTTGAGAGGGTTGGCTATCGTAAATTTTAAAATAGTTAACAAACATAGGATCAAATCTGGAATTAATTAGATAAGTACTTCCCAGTAATTTAAACTCAGGCTCTAAATTAGTAAGGTTATAAAAATCACGCCCATTAAGATTTAGAATTAGTGGTCTTCCTTGATCATCTAGCCTAAATTCTTTAAATTTAGTTTTATTTTGAAAAGAGATCTCCTGGTTATCTACAAACACTCTTGGAGGCTGAGTCCTAAGCCTTAAAACTATTTCTCTACCCTCTTTTTTAGCTAGAACTTGGGTTGGCAATCCATACTCAACTTGAGTCAATGATGGTAAGACTAATGTAATATCACCTTTAGGGAGATGGCTTTTGAGGATAAATCGAGTATCATCTTCAGTTAAATTAAATCCTCCCTCTTTGCTAAATCTACTAGTAAATAAACTTTCAAAAGGATAGACAAATTTTGCTTTTTCTTCTGTTTTATAAGCACCAATACTACTAAAAACTCTGTCTATGTTGGCAAACTTCTCATTTTTTTGAGCCTGAGGTAGGTTATTAAACATGTAAACATTTTCTCTTGGCTCATTATCTAGCTGGGTTTGATAGACTGAGATCCTATCAAAAGAAGCGACTATATAAGCCTTAGGGTTATCTTTAAGAATATCTTTTTGACTATAAATGGTTTTGTCAGAGACTAAACCGTTATCTAGAATAATATTTTCATCAACTAAAATATATTTAATCTGATATTTTTCTAAAATATTATTAAACAGTTTTTGATCACGCTTTTTTAAAGCATAGGAGAGTTCAAAATAATACTCTTCAAGTTCGCTGCTCCAAACATCAAAAGACCTATCAGTTATAGGTTGCTCAACCCCATACCACAAAAATCCTGAACCAAAGCTTCCATATTTATAAAAGTTCCAGCCCCAAAAACTGCCTTGAGGCAGATTCATAATCCTACCATTTGGATCCTGAAGTTTTAGATAATCTATAAGCTGGATATATTCATCAGGTAACTTCACCCTCATCTTAGGAGAGATAAACTCACCCCTAAAAGTTGGGAACATATAGCTTGCAAAGATTAAAACAAAGACAGGAATTAATAGTTTAGGTAAATTTGAATTTAATTTATCTACTTTAGTTAGTAACTTTACTACCCCAATCCCAAACCCAAGACTAAAAACAAATATTGCTGGAATAATAAATTTAGTAAAAGGATTTCTAAATATCTGGTTTAATAAGGGGATTTTTCTAATAAGTTCATTAATTTGAGCAAATATAAGAGTATCAGATAGTAACGCAATTGAAACTAAGACTAATAGGCTTAAAAGATATACTCTAAAATGAGTTTTGCTAACCCATCCTATCAAAACTACAGCAAAAAGAATAAATCCTAAAATTTTTATTGGCAAAATAGAAAAATGATCTCTCCAGCTCTGCATTAAAAACTGAGTTTGGTTAGGATCAACACTAAAAGTAGCCAAATCGTAGTACATCTCATTTAAAGTGGCAAAATCTAGGAGGTTACCCTTGTTTCTATTCTGCTCAAGAGTAATTTGGGTTGCTAATTTATTCTGCATTGCATCTTGAGTAACAGCAGCGTTAGTTAAAACAAAATAAGCATTAGGTAAAATCCAAAAAGAGTTGATTAAAAAGATAATAATTAAAATCTTAAATGAGATAATAAGACTCTTAACAGTTTTATGTTGAAAAATATAAATTGAAAAAATAATCAGAATTACTAATAGATAAACTAAAAAAACAGTTTGTAAATATGCCTGAGGTAAGCTTAAAGTATTTATAAGGCAAAGCAGAAAAAGATTCTGAGGGGTTTGCTCTTTAAGGTATTTAAACAGAAAGTAAATCTCCCAAGGTAAAAATCCAAAAAAAGTGCTGTAGGGTTCAAAAGGAACATAAAAAATTTGGATAGTTCCAAAATTTAAAACATAAAATAAACTTCCAAAAAAAGCACCTAACTTTCTTTGCTTTTCTTGAAATTCATTTAAAATAAGATTTTTAAGTAAAAAATAAGTTCCTAAAGCTCCTAGTAAAATCATCAAAAAGTGATAAAAATATCTTAAAAGACTTGTAGGTAATATTAATGAACTAATAAATAAAAATATTTGCCTTGGCAGATCCGAAGCATGGGCCATACCTCCAAGTAAACCTAAGCCCTGATACTCTTGCCAGACTGCCTGAAGAGATCTTTTTAAATTTATCCAGATATTTAACTCAGGCATTAAGTTATCCCAACCTAAAAGATAAGTACCAAAAGTATAGTTAGTAATAAATATTGCCAGTAAAATCAGGAGTAAAATACTAAAAAAAAGCCCTAGTTTATAATTCTCCATAAACTTATTGTAACAGGCAGGGGACAATTTTAGTTTTGAGCTTGTAAATTCAGAGCCGGCACGAAAGAGGGCTTTATAACCTTTTGTTGAGATTGTTCAGTTAACTGCTTAAATAGCAAATTAGCTATCTTAATATTTGTTCTGGCTTCTTTTAAATATTTAGAAAAAGTTACAAATTTTTCTTTTTTTACTGTAAAAGTATTAATAGCTTTTTTAATCCCTTTACTATTAAAATCAAAGGTTAAATCTTCAACTTTAAGTCCAGATCTTTTTAACCCTAATTTGAAATCCTCACTTTTAGAATAATCTGTTAATCTTTTAGAAAGTAAAACACCTTTCTCAAAATGATAAGCAAAAGATAATGGTCCAGATGAGGACATAAAAGTCCTGTATGGGAAAATAACTACATCACAGGCTTCAAAATAGTAAGGAATCTCTGACTCTTTGACAAACCCAGTGGTTTTAATTCCCTTTTGTTTTGCTAGGCTTAAAACATTAGAGACATATTTTTTATACCAAGCTTCATCAGCGTGGTTTGGGTTTTCTCCACCAGCTAGGATAAGCTTAGCACTACCCTTTTTTGGCCAGTTTTTAACTAGTAAATCTACACCTTTATATGGAGCTAGAAAGCCAAAATAAAGCACATAAAAATCTGATATGTTTAAACCTAATTTTTTTCTAGCTGCTATCTTTTCTACTCTTTTTAAGTTTGGTACAAAGTGAGGCAAAACCTCAATTTTAGGATTGTTTGAACCTAAATACTGCCTAAATTGCTCCTCGAAAACTAAGACTTTAGAGCAAGCTATTAGTATAAGTTTATAAAGCAAGTTCTTTTGAAAGTTTTGATATTTAGCTTTTAACTTGTTTGGTTCTAAATCATCAAAATTTTGTAAAACTTGGTGTAATAGGAAGTAATTATTCTTGCCCATTAATCTTAAGATAACAAACCAAGCTAGAGCATAAGCTGTAATAATAGGTTTTCCAAACATAAAAGCCTCAAATGAGGTTAAAATATCTTTCCTTTCAGAAAATAATAGGCTTACAAATAGCTTTGTTAAACTAAGTAAGTTACCTCTTTTCCATTCTCTTTTAATTTTAATTCCCTCTTCTGTATAGCTTTCTGTTCTGTCAAATTTTTCAGATAATACTTCTATATTTAAACTAGGATTTTGCTGTTTAAGAGAAGTTATTAAACCCTTGGTATAAGTTGCACCACCCACAACTTTTTCATCATGGGTAATATTTTTTCTAGGATAGCTTGAGATAACAGTTAGGTTTTGCATAGGCATTCGTCTGCACCCTTTCGGGAAGACTCGTCAGTTTAGCTTTTGGCTAAAGTGCCTTGGCCTACAAGTTGACCGGAGTCATGGTCAGGCACAGAGAATACTCTCTAACGTACACCTCGCCTAAAGGCGGGTGAGGCTAGATTGTACTATCTTTTCCTTTCCTCGCAATCATTCTTTCAACATATTATCTTGGGCGGGGCGGCGGGTTTGCTGCTTGGATTGCTCCTTGCAACTCCCCCGCCACCAAACCCTCGGCTACGGCTGGAAGCGCGCGGTCAAAACCGCTGCGCGAACGTGGCCTCCCGGGCCGGTGGGGCCGTTCCCCATTCCAGGCCAGTCAACCGTCCAACCGTTCTGCACGTTGGCGTCGATGAAGACGCCATCGCTAACCGCATCGTACTTCCACGCGCACGGCCCTTCTCCGGGACCAAGCTTGTGCCAATAACCGGCGATCTCGTTGGCGACGCTTTCGGACAAACCAAAAGCTGCCATACCTGCCGCTTTCCCGTCGCCGGGGCAGCGGATGATGCCAGTCTGCCCATCTGAGGGCTGGTCATTGCTCGGCGGGCTCATCCGTGACATCCTGAACCTCAAGCACGTTGCCGTTTCCGGAATCGAGCACCCCGAAGGATGCGACGAAGTCCAGAGCACGGCCATCGCTGGAATGCCAAGCATACACCAAGTAATCGCCTTCCGGGATCGGTCGCCACTCCCCCGCAAACGTGCCGGGGAAATAGAGGTTCTGCAAGTCCGACGTGTCCCGCGGTGCGGGACCGACGAACTCGTACGCCAACCCGGCCTCGCCGGTGTCGGTGTACACCCAGGTGGTTTTGGCGACCGTTTGGTAACGGTCTCCGACTCGCTCCGGGTAGAAGCTGGTAACCATGTCCTTCTTAGGACGATCGTCCGCGAAAACTCGCGTCGCCAGCAAGCTGGACAACACCAAAACCACAAAACCAGTCGCATGGATTCCTCCAATACTCCGGAAATCACCCCTATAGGGTGCCGGGTACTTGCGTAGCGTCGTCTTGCAGAATTTCGTCACTTCTTTCTGGTCTTCATCGACCTTTAAGAAAAAGACGGGGAGCTGCAACCGCTCCAATTGTTGAAAAAACTTTTGTTACTTGTAAGCCTTGTTAATGTGCAAGTTTTTAAAATCCTTATAAGTCCTGCTATGCAGGAAATAAAGAATTTCAAAAACAGACTATATTATAACAGATACTATGGGC
>CAZMNS010000026.1:0-8229 GCA_964567705.1 uncultured Gammaproteobacteria bacterium
GGGATGGCGAAACAGCTTTGAGGTTTGTTCGTTCTAGGCAAGGCACTAATGGTGAAGGATCAGATTTTGCTAGGTCTAAAAGGCAGCAAATAGTACTCCAAGCTTTTAGAGAAAAAGCACTATCTTTAGAGACTCTAATAAGTCCTACTAAGGTTGCTGGTTTAGTCTCAACCTTTGGAGATAGTGTGGAAACAGACATCCCCATAGATAAATCTTTGGAATTTTATAAACTAGTTAAAAGTATAAAAGAGTCAGAAAGTATTGTTTTAGGAGATTTAGGAGATAATAAATCTCTATTTTTAGTACCACCCCCTCAAGATTATGGCGGGGCATTTGTATTAATTCCTAAAGATAATGATTTTAATTTAATCCAACAATTTGTCAAAGAAAAACTTAATTTATGAAAGCTTTTCTAATTCATGGAGCTGCTCTAGTTGCTTTAGAAAGTGAAATTGTTAATTTAAAAAAAGAGTTTAATCCCTTGTCTGTTATTGAGCTTTTTGGAAAACACGTCTCATTTATTAATGCTTTGTCTCAGATCGCTACAGTTAACTTTTTTGCTGATAAAAGACTAGTTATTTTAGAAGATTTTAATGATATAAGTGATTTATCGAGTTTAAAACATGATACAAGTTTAACGTTAGTTTTGAAGTACCGCAGGCAACTTCCACCCCAAGATAAAATACTTAAACTTGCAAATGATCAAAAAATAACCATTAAGTCTTTTAACGAAGATCAAGAACACTCTGTCTTTCCATTTTTAGACATGTTAATTGGAAAAAACCCTAAGGCTCAAATAGAGCTTAAAAAGTTATTGATAGTTTACGGGTCGCAGTATTTACTAACAATGATCTTTTATAGCTTAAGAAGACTAATCTATCCTTCTAAAAAACTGTCTGGTTTTGCCCTTAAAAAACTGCATCAACAGCAAGAAAAGCTACCTCTTAAGAAAATTAGCCAGCTTTATAAAACCTGTTTGGAGATAGATTTTAAGATTAAATTAGGACTAGAAGAACAGGTAGCTTTAAAAGGTCTAGTAGCTAAGTTCATTACCTAAAGTTCTTTTAATAAGATCGACATCTTTTCCGTCAACTATTCCATCATTATTTAAATCAGCTCGTTTCTCTTTTGGATTTTTGCCTAAGTTGTTAAAAATTATTGAAAGATCAAGTGAATTAACAACTCCATCTTGATTTAGATCCGCCTCTTCAAAGAAAGTAGGAAGAGGTGGTAAATCGGTATAATCAGCATTTTGTCCGATGATAATAGGGGGTAGAGCTCTTTGTTCCTTAGAGCTAAGTTTTATTTGGACATTCGAGGTTAAATCACCTTTTTGGACTATTAATTTAGCTTCCACATTTTCTGCTGGAAATTCTTGAGACAGCTCACGATCTCTTAACTCGGTTAATGGCAGAAGAAAGTTTCCGGCTATAGTAGTGTAAGTGGCTAAAGTTGATCCTTCGGGTGTTTCTAATATTACTAACCCTTCTCCTAAGGGTTGTTGCTCTTGAGTTTTGATAGTTCCTAAAATTGGTTTTAAGGTTATACTTTTTTGATCATTTGCTTTTTTTGCAGTTTTAAAGCTTAAAGTCTCTTCTGAAAAAAGATGGCCCCCGCTTTTAATTTGGAAAGTATAGAAAGTATCGGGTTGTAAATTCTTAATAGAAACAAAATGAGTTATTCTGGCAGCTTGGTCATTTTGATCCCTGTCATCAAACTCCTCTTTCTCGCCTGAATCAGAAAACAATTTAATAGAGCCTGTTGTTAGATTAACTGTTTGCCATACTGCAACAGCTGATATATCAGTAATATTGACAATATTAATGCTTTCCGGCTGTAGTTGCACTTTAGAAAAAACAACTACTTTTTGGTTATATTTAAAAATAACTATCCCTAAACCAATAGCCATAATTAGTAAGCTTAAAGCTAGTAAGGTTGGTATTTTCATGGAGTTTCTATTATTTGAGAACTACTTGTTGCTGGTACTGGGAGAGCTTGTCTAAAATTTGACCTTTGTTTTATCTTTTCAAGTGTTTGCTGATCAAAAGTTGGATTTAAGGGTTCTATTAATAAGTTGAGGTTAGAGCTAGTTGGCACACTAGTTCTAGTGTGGAGGATATCAGCTATAATCCAAATCATGACAACTATAAAAGTAGCTACTAAAGTAATAATAAATTCTTTTCTATTCATTTTAAAAAATAGGCCTTGCCGTTAATTGACATTACTAAAGGTGCCTCTTGTGGTTTAGTTAACTGGATCGAATCAATAGATAAAAGTCGCTTAGTTGAATTTAGCGAGTTAATGATTTGGAGTAATCTTTGATAATCACCATGAAGGTTAAAAGTAAAGGTAAGCTCCTTTAAAGTTATATTAATAGCTGTTTGTTCCTTGCTTTCAATCTCTATTGGCTGGAATTGTAATCCTGAAATTGATGCTTGGTTTTGCAGTGCTAAGGTAGAGAGTTCTTCTATCAGATCAGCCACTTCAGGGTTAGTTGGTAAGAGATCGACTAACTGCTGTTTGGAAGTTTCGTCTAAAGCCTGATAGTTTTGTCTACTTTTTTCTAAGTTTAGCGATTTCTCAGTCAATTGGCTTAAGATACTCTCCTGTTCCGCAATATCTTGTCTTAAAGTAAGAATAGTTTTAATTGTGGGTCGAATAGCAAATAAACTAAAAATTGTAACAGCCACGATACTAAATACTAAAGAAAAGTAAGTTTTAACCGTTGGGTTTTTAAAGATTGGCTTAACATAAGTATAGTAGCGGTATTATTGTGGTTTAATTTGGCTACTCCAGTAATTGCTAACTGAATTGCACTTTCATCTAAAGTAAAACTAGATAGGGTGATTCCTGAAAATTGATTATCAGCTCTTAAAGCTGCCAAAAAAATTGCTACCTCAATATTAGAAGGTGATGAGCCAATGATTTTGATCTGAGGTTTGGATCCAGCTTTTTCAACGATCAGATTAATTGATGTTAAGCGGATACTAGCTGGTGTTAAATTAGCAATCTTACTAAGAATGGCTGACCAACTTGGAGAGATGGAGGTGATTTGCTGGGTGGTACTTAATCGGAATTGAGTTTGTCTGATCAAACTTTCTGTCTCTGTTAGGTTCTCAATAAATGGAATTTGTTGATTAATTTTCTCTTTTAGGGCAGCTAGATCTGCGTCTAATTTAAATCTGGCTGCAAATGTAGCTAGCACTAAAATCTCTACAGCGACAGCGATATATCTTCCGAAAGTTAACAACCATTTTAAGAAACGGGCATAAAATTTAGTAGGTAAAGTCTGAGGATAAAGTAAATTTAAGTTTAGTTTTGGAAACTGAGCAGGTTCAGCCATAGACTTATTATACTAAAGCTGAAACTATTTTTTAGAGGTTTTTTTAGCTACTCTTTTAGCGGGTTTTGATCTTTTAGTAACTTGAGGTTTTACCCCGGATGCAATTAATTTAGAAAGTCTTGATTTTAATCTTGAGGCTTTGTTGCCATGGATTAAGTTTACTTTAGCTGCTTTATCTAGAGCACTTGAAACTTGACTAAGCAGTTTAGCACTAGGATTTTGGCGCATATCTTTGGCCAATCTTTTTAAATTAGATTCGATTAACTTATTGTGCACTGTTCTTGTTTTATCTTTACGCAGCTTTTTAATAGCACTCTTAATGATAGGCATCATCGGAATATATCACAATATATAAAAGCTTGCAATGATATAGCTACTAGTATAAATCTAAGCTTTTAGAATAGAATTAACTGATTAATTATTTATGGTCAAAAACTTACTTATCCTACTAGCTTCTCGTCAAAATTCAATCCTGTCTGGAGCACTAATTTTAATGATTGCCGTATTTGCCTCTAAATTCTTAGGTTTAGTCAGAGATCGTCTATTAGTTCACAATTTTAATACAACAGATGCAGCGATATTTTTTGCGGCGTTTAAGCTGCCTGATTTAATGTTCCAACTGCTTATTTTTGGAGCACTTTCCGTGGCTTTTATCCCTATTTTTACTGATTATTTAAACAAAAAGGATGAGGCGCAAGCTTACCTCTTTGCTTCTAATATCTTAAATTTGTCACTTTTAATCTTTAGTTTTGTAGCTGTTTTGGCCTTTTTATTTGCTTCCCAGCTAAATGGTTTAATTATCCCCGGATTTAGTGGCAGCCAAAAGGAGCTAACAGACCAGCTAACAAGAATTATTCTTTTTGCGCAAATAATATTGGTTGTCGGATCATTTTTAATAGGTATCTCTCAATCCTACCAGAGATTTATTATTCCTGCTTTAGCGCCACTTTTTTACAACTTAGGAATTATTATTGGGATTATCTTTTTCTCTCCTATTTTTGGTATTTCCGGGTTAGCTTATGGAGTTATATTAGGAGCAATTCTTCATGTACTTATTCAGCTTCCCTTTATCTCTTCTTTAGGTTTCCGTTACCACTTTACCTTTAACTTTCTAGACTCAGGAGTTAGAGAAATGTTTAGGTTGATGAGTGTTAGAAATATTGGGATTGCTTTTGATCAGCTAAATGAGGTTGTAGGAGTTGCGCTAGCTTCATTAGTTTCTTATTCATCAGTAACTTTACTCACCTTTGCCCAGCATTTGCATGTTGTGCCAATTGGACTTTTTGGAGCAACCATCGCCCAAGCAGCGTTGCCAGTTTTATCAAGAGAACAATCAAAGGGTGAAACAGAGTCTTTTAAAATTACTCTTTTAACAACACTGCATCAAATATTGTTTTTAACACTGCCAGCAGCAGCAATTTTAATAGTACTTAGGATTCCAGTTGTCAGGTTAGTTTTTGGAGCTTCTCAATTTAGTTGGGAAGATACAGTATTAACAGGTAGAACAGTAGCTTTTTTTGCACTAGGCTTAGCTGCTCAATCAGTTATTTTGCTTTTAGTTAGAGGCTTTTATGCTTTTAAGGATACTAAAACACCGGTGATTGTTTCTGTTATTACAGTGTTTATTAATATATCTTTAAGCTTTATTTTTATTAGGGTTTTAAATCTAGAGGTTTGGAGTTTAGGGTTAGCCTATGCAATCACTACTAATCTAGCATTAATCCTTCTACTTTACTTCTTAAGTAAAAAAGTAGGGGGGTTTGCCAAACAAGCTTTATTTACTCCAGCTTTTAAAATGTTTATAGCTGCTGTGACTGCAGCCGTAGCTTTATATATTCCTATTAAAGCGCTAGATCAGTTAGTTTTTGACACAACTAGAGTAGTTAATTTAATTATTTTAACCGGGATTGCATCAACTTTTGGGCTATCCATCTATCTTTTATTAGTTTGGTTAATGAGAGTGACAGAACTACAAACCTTTGCAGAGTTGCTTAGAAGAATTTCTAAACTCCAATCTTCTGTTAAATCTGAAGAGATAGTTGAGGAAACAACAACTATTCATTAGATTGCTCTAAGCCTTAATCTCCACTACAATATCTGCAGGGAGTGAATTATGAATGAAATAGAGATCAGAGGAGTCTTAAGCAGGGAAGAGTTTGATAGGGTAAAGGATTTTTTAGAAAAGAATGGAAAATTCGAGAAATCTTTTAAAAGGTTGTCAGTTGAGATAAGTCCTAAGTTTAATACTCAAACAAGAAAGTGGGAAGACACAGGGATAAATTTAAGAATAAAAAAGTCTGACGATGAAGAAAAGATCTCTTTAAAATACGGCGATCCGCTTCATCATACATTAGAAGAGTATGAAATAATAATTAACCCAGGACAGACTGAAGTAGCGCTGCAATTTTTTTCCAAGCTTGGATTTAGTGAAGGTTTAATTTATTTTTGGGAAAGTTGGGTTTATGAGTATTTAGGAATGGAAATAAAGATCAGTCAGTATACAGAAGATTATTATATGTGGGAGATAGAATACAGGGGAGATTCACCAGAGGAAGCAGAGCAGAAAGTTTATAGTCTTGCCAAAGAGTTGAAAATTAAACCTTTAACCAGAGAAGAATACAGAAAAGAGATTGATTATCAATGTCAAAATATTTTTGAACTCTATACGCTAGAAAATTTTAACCGAGCACTTAAAAAATTCTCTTAATTTTATTTGTATCCTAAGAAAGCTATAATTGCTCCATGGAAAATCCTAATAGTCTTATTGCTGAGCTTAAAGCAGCGCATGAAGAGTTAGATGCGCTTGTTCATCAATTTCCAGAGGAAAAAAGAGGAGAGATACTTTTTGGAGAATGGAGCTTGAAAAGTGTTTTAGCCCATATAGTTTTTTGGGATCTTTATACATTGAGAGAGTTTAGGAAATTCAGAGTAGGTAGAAGGGCTTATTGGAGTGGAACAGTTGATGGATACAATAAAAGAGCTGTAGAAAGAAGTAAGAATAAAAAATGGGAACAAGTCTATGTTAGATTTAAAAGGTTTGGAGAAGAGCTTCTCGAAGAATATATTGATTTACCTGAAGAGCTTTGGGAAGCTAAATTTTGGAAGAGACAAAAACATACCCCATTGTCGTACCTTATAACAGATATTGGACATTACAGGGAGGAGCACTTACCACAAATTAGAGAGGTGTTATCTAATTTATGAATATAAGGAACTTTTGTATCTTGAGCCATGTTGATCACGGAAAGTCTACTTTAGCAGATAGATTGCTTGAGGTAACTGGCACTGTGCCTAAGGAAAAGCTGCAACCACAATTGCTGGATAGTTTGGCGCTAGAAAGGGAGAGGGGAATTACTATTAAACTAGCGCCAGTTAGGATGAACTATACGATAAACGCTATACCTTATACCCTAAACCTGATTGATACTCCTGGGCATGTGGATTTTTCTTATGAGGTCTCCCGCGCCCTAGCTGCAGTTGAGGGGGCAGTTTTATTAGTTGATGCTACTCAAGGAATCCAAGCTCAAACTTTATCACATGGACTATCAGCTCTGGAGCAAAATTTAACTTTAATCCCTGTAATAAACAAAATTGATTTGCCCAATAGTGACGCCGAAAAAGTAAAAAAAGAGCTAATAGATACTTTTGGGTTTTTAGAATCAGAAATAATCTTAGCTTCAGGTAAAACTGGTGTAGGAGTAAAGGAAATTTTAAAATCTATAATTGAGCGCATACCCTCTCCACAAAGAAAGGGTGTGAACCCAAAACACCTGGAGGGTGGAATAGCTTCACACCTTCCTCTACGTGCCCTTGTTTTTGATAGTTTTTTTGACTCTTTTAAAGGCGTGATAGCATGTATCAGAGTTTTTGATGGTGAGGTACCACCAGATCAATCTAAAATATTTTTTCTTGGTACAAAAGCGCAGGGGCAAGTTATAGAAAAAGGATTTTTTGCACCAAAACTTACACCATCTCATGATCTGGCTGCAGGGGAGATAGGTTATGTAGCAACAGGCATTAAAGAGCCTGATTTAGTAAGAGTAGGTGATACGATAACTAGTTCATGGTTAATTGTTGATGGTTCATGGAAAGAAAATGTTATAGATCCCTCAATAGTTGAACCTCTTCCTGGTTATAAGGATGTTAAACCAATGGTTTTCGTAGGCCTTTTCCCTATTGATCAGGATGAATATCACGACATTAAAGACGCTCTTTTCAAATTTAGGTTATCTGATCCAGCATTTAGCTTTGAGCTGGAAAACTCAACTGCTTTGGGTGCTGGGTTTAGGTGTGGGTTTTTAGGCTTACTTCATGCAGAGGTGGTGCAAGAAAGATTATCTAAAGAGTTTGGAGCAGATCTTTTAGCAACAGCACCTTCTGTTGAGTATATGGTAGGGGAGAAATTAATTCATAACCCCTCAGAGTTAGATCCTCAAGAGCTGGGCTCGTCGGGACGACCCATCAAAGAGCCATGGATTAAAGTAGAAATCTTTGTTCCGCAGCAATATATCGGAGCTGTGATGGACCTAGTTCAGGATAGGAGGGGGAAATTTTTAAATATGCAGCATTTTGGCTTGCAAGTCCAGCTTAGTTATGAGATGCCCTTAGCAGAGATGATTACTGATTTTTATGGTAAGTTAAAGTCAGTATCTAGCGGGTTTGCCTCACTTGACTGGGAATTTTTAGAATTTAGAGAAGTTCAGGGAGTAAGAGTTGATTTTTTAGTAGGTGGAGAAAAAGTAGATGCACTTTCTACTATTGTTCATAAATCAAAAGCAGAATCAGTTGGTAGGAAAATGGTAGAAAAATTAAAGGAAGTTTTACCCAGACAAAATTTTGCCATAGCAATTCAAGCTGCAATTGGGGGGCAAATTATAGCCAGAGAA
>CAZMNS010000027.1:0-5431 GCA_964567705.1 uncultured Gammaproteobacteria bacterium
TGAGCAGATGAGGAACCTTCAGGATAGAACCTGGTGGAAGTTTGGTCAAAACCAACTCCTTTTAAGTTAAGTTTTTCTAATCTTTCTTTGGCATCTATATTAACCTTTTTATTTAAGCCAACCCAAAAGAAGTCCTTGGAAATCTTAGCCAGGATATCCGCCTCCAGAGCTTTATATTGTTTTAAAGAGTCTGCTTCTGAGAGATCTTCCGGTTCTAGTTTAAATAGAATTTCTGCTATTTTCTGAGCAAATATTTCCTTATTCTCTATCAGTTTTGGTTGAGCAAAAATAGAAAAAGAGGGTTCATTTGAGGCTAAAGTGGAATTGTCAGCAAAAAATACCAATCCTCTTAAAGATGGCACTTCTTGACTAAAAACATGTTGTTGCTCTGCCATAGCTATTAGATCGTCTGAACGGACTATCTGCCAATAACCTAACCTTAAGATGATTATGATAATTAAAAAGTAATAACTGTACTGAATTATTTTAAACCGCATGTGAAGGTAAAACTAGAGTAATTATATCTTAAAATATTAAACTAAATTTTTTATCTGCGGTTTACCTACTAACAATTACCTGGCTGTCTTGATAAATAATATACTCAATATTTTTAACTTTCTCAAAACCTAATGACCTTGCCTTGTTCTCTATAGAAATCAAGGAAGACTGCTTGTCAATTTCATTTTTTAGTAGTTGATTTTCGGTTTCTAAAGCAAATGCAGCCTGCTCTAATTTGCTTATCTCTAAACCAAAGGTTGATAGTCTATTAACAAGCCAGATTTCTAGCACAGCTATAACAATAATTGGAATCAGTAAAGTGAGTAGCAGTCTTTTTTTAACAGGCAAAAAGTAATATATTTCAAGTAGTCTCATTTATTTTTTTAAAAACTCTAAGTTTAGCGCTTCTTGATCTAGGATTCATCCTTATTTCTGCCTCAGTCGGCACAGTAGGCTTATCAGTTATTATCTGACCCAAGCCAGAAGAATCCCATTTTTTAAAAATAGTCTTAACAACTCTATCCTCAAGAGAGTGAAAAGATATAGCCAATACAAAACCATCTTTTTCTACCAGATCAATTGCTTTTTCTAAAGCTTCATCTATTGCATTTATTTCATCATTAACTGCAATCCTTAAAGCTTGAAAAGTTTTTGTTGCTGGATGAATTCCTTTCTTTTCTTTAACAATTTTTCGTATCAAATTTGCTAGTTCTAGGGTTGAATCTAGTTTTAGACCCAACTTCCATTTCTTTTCCCTTTCAGAAACTATTTCTTGGGCAATTTTTTTAGCTTTAGCTTCTTCTCCATATTTTTTAAGTAAAATCTCAAGCTCGCCTTTATTTAAGCCATTTATTAAATCCACTGCCCTAACAGTAAAGTTTGGATCCATCCTCATATCCAAAAGAGCATCTTTTCTAAAAGAAAACCCTCTCTCTTTGTCCTCCAGCTGCAAACTTGAAACCCCCAAGTCAAATACTACGCCTGAAAACTTAATTTTACCTTCTTGTTTGGTTAGTTTATCTAAGGATCTAAAATTTCCGTAAACTAATTTGAACCTATCTTGACCAAACTCCTCCTCTTTAAACCTCTTCTCAACTCTTTCAAGAGCTTTAGGATCCTGATCTATACCTACTATATTCCCACCTTGTTTTAAAATCTCTAAACTATGACCCCCGTCTCCTAAAGTTGCATCTAAATACCACTTACCACTTTGAGCATTTAAATGGGCTAAAACCTCTCTTAAAAGAACTGGCCTGTGGTAATTCATACCAAACCTTTCTGAGCTGAAGTTTTATATTCCTTCCATTTTTTTGGATCCCAAATTTCAAAATGATCACCAGCACCAATTATTAAAACATTAGCTTTAATCTTTGCAAATAGGATTAACCCATTTGGGATCACAAACCTTCCCTGTTTATCAAACCCCACCACTTCAGCTTCAGAAAAGATAAATCTTCTTAAAGTTCTTCCCTTTTCTTCAACTATAGGGATTTCAAGTTGCTTTTTTGCTTCAGTATCCCAGCTATTTTTGTCAAAACCAAAAATACATCCATCTAAACCTTTAGTTAATACCAAACCTTTTTGTCTTGTTTCTTCTCTAAATTTCTTAGGTAAAATCACTCTTCTTCTTCCAGAAAAGTGGGTTAAATAAGTGCCCAAAAACATCAGTTTTGGGCAGATTTTCCTTTCTAAGGTGAAATTAATTCACCTTTTTTCACCATCTACAACCATTTTCTACCATTTTTCACGGACTGTCAAGTATCTCTTAGACTGAAAGAATTTATTTTTTTAAAGGTTTAAAAGTTTGCTTGAGTTTTAAGGATTATGGGTTGACTGATTTTTATCTACTAAAACAGTAAATATTCCATTTGAGGAAGATTGGGCTGTTAAATTACTATTATCTATTTGGGTCTCAAGTAACTCCCACTCATTTTTACCCTCATTAAACCTGGCTATTTGAGCCTCTGCAGGAGGGTTCTCCCTTAACTCAATTAATACCTTACCTGATGGAAACTCTTTAGCTAAAGGCACATTAAAGCTGTAAACTTTTCCTAAAATTTGCTTATCAGCTGGTAGTTTTGGTGCACCAGTTAGATCATTAACTGCGCTAAAACCTACTAAAGCTAGTTCTTCCCTAGCTGCATCTGCTACGTACCTAAAGTGATTATCACCTGAGGTAATTTTACCTAAAGCCACATCTGGCCTTTGAAAATGCCAGGTTGTATTCATCTTATAAATTTTATTATTCTTAGTAATTTTCAAAAGCAGCGTCCCGTTTTCTACATCTTTATCAAAAACGCAGTGCAGTGTTGAGAAAGTATCCCCTTTAGAACAAGTCCCAAACAAGATTTCTTGTAAATACTCACTTTTTTTATCATCAGTATTAATAGTTCCTGTTACCCCTCTATCAATCCCTTCAGATTGATAAGTTAACTCATAACCTATCTGATCAAAGCTGGAAACTCTTTTAATATTTAAATTTATAGCGTTTCCATCTCTTCTGGGTAAAATCAAAGCATATGGGCCTTCTGGGTCAAAATTTAATTCCACCTCTTCTAAAACCACCTCTTTAGAGGCTACAAACTGTTTATAAGCTAGGGCTCCACCAAAAATTAAAACTACAATCACTGCTACCAAAATTGATGTTAGTTTGTTGTGAATTAAATTATTAAGCAGCTGTTTCATCTTTATCTTCTACTCTTATTTGAATATTAGGTTCAACAACAAAATTACTCCATGAAAGTCGATAATTCTCCTCGTAAATTTGTGATCTTTCAATCATTCCCTTAATCATGCGCATAGCATGGCTCCAAGCTTCAAAGCTACTCTTACCACTTCCTGCGCCGGCGAACCCCTCATCTCTCTCACCGTTTTTATACTTACTAATCTTAATTTCAATCCCTTCTCTACTCATTCTATTTTCTCTCTTAAATACTCTTTAAGATCACTTAAATTTATTCTTTCTTGTTTAGCAGAATCTCTATCTCTAACTGTTACTGAGTTATCTTCTAAACTGTCAAAATCTACAGTAATACAAAAAGGAGTTCCTATCTCATCTTGCGCAGCATATCTTTTACCAATATTGCCTCTATCATCCCATGCTATCATCATTTCCTTTTTTAGATCAAGATAAATCTCTTTTGCGACTTTGATTAGCTCCTCTTTATTAGCAAGTAGTGGGAAGACTGCAACCTTAAATGGTGCAAGCTTGGGATGCAACTTAAGTAGGGTCCGACCCTCACCCTCATAGTATGCATCTAATAACAAAAATAATGCTGATCTATCTACTCCTCCTGAGCTTTCTATATCCCAAGGCAAAAAAACTTCACCTGAGTCTGGGTCACGGTACTCCAAACTTTGTCCACTAAACTCCTGATGTCTTTTTAAATCAAAGTCTCCCCTGTGGTGTATTCCAAAAAATTCTGCCCATCCCCAAGGTGCTTTATACTCAATATCTGTAGCTGCCTTAGCATAGTGAGCTCTTTCATCATCTCTATGATCTCTAAACCTCAAATTTTCATTGTTTATTCCTAAATTTACATACCAGTTCATCCAAAACTTTTTCCAATATTCAAACCACTTAGTTCCTTCTGCCTCATCCGGTTCTATATAAAACTGAACTTCCATTTGCTCAAACTCTCTTGATCTAAAAGTAAAATTTCCAGGAGTTATTTCATTTCTAAAAGCTTTTCCTATTTGGGCAATTCCAAAAGGAATTTTAACCCTAGTAGAATCTAGGACATTTTTAAAATTAACCTGAACTCCTTGAGTAATTTCTGGTCTAAGATACAGTAATTGTTCTTGACCCTCAACCACACCTAAATAAGATTTGATCATCAGATGAAAGTTACGTGGATCTGTCCATTCTACCTTTTCACCACGATGGGACTCCTCATGTTCTAAAACTATATCCTTATGGTCCGCTCTAAATCTTTGATGACAGATTTTGCACTCTACTAAAGGATCTGTAAAAGCTTCTAGGTGTCCACTTGCCTGCCAAACTGTAGGATTCATCATAATTGATGCATCTAAACCAACTACATCTTCCATAAGCTGTACTACTTGCTTCCAAAACTCTGCTTTAATGTTGTTCTTTAACTCAACTCCCAGTGGACCATAATCCCAGGTTCCACCCAAACCACCATAGATCTCTGATCCAGGGTAAATAAAACCTCTTCTTTTAGCTAAAGCTACAATTTTTTCTAATAAATTTTGATTGTTGTTATCCACAGCTTTTATATTAGCATTTTTTAGTACAAATTATGAAATCTATTATCGAGGTTTCAGTTCTATGTCTTCTTTTAAAAGATCGAATTTCACACTTTAAATTGATCCAATGTAAGGAATAATTCTTGATGGTACTCTAAATAAAATTGGGCTCTCAAATCCTTTTTTCTTAGATTTATTCATTACATCCTTTACAGTCTTTCCTGATGATATAATAGTTACTTCATCTTCTTTAAGTGCTACCCAAAGACCTTTATATTTCTTATAAATATCTGTCCAATCTATAGCCATAAAAGTATTATAACATGTGCTCATCCAAAACAGCCTCAAAAAGTTCTCTAAAATCCCTATGTGTCTACCTATTACACACCTATGTGTGCAAATGTGCAAACATTTTATCTTTATCCAAATCCTTAAAAAACTTTGGGAAATGCATCTTATTTTTCTTTAATATATTGAGATACTAATTCTTCTAAATCGTTAAATAATTCAGACAATGTAGTCATTCTTCCTCGAGCTTGAACATTAGCGTCCCAAATTGTTACATTATAAGCGTTAACACCTTCGGGATGTAATCCAGCTGTTTCTCGAAACGTTGATAGAGCACCTTGTAAACCTTCTATCCTATCATGATCTATAAACTGGTTAATACCGGATTCTACTTCCCATAGCCTTTCTTTATACATTAATATTTTAAAATCTGTTC
>CAZMNS010000027.1:5441-7788 GCA_964567705.1 uncultured Gammaproteobacteria bacterium
TCCCTTCACAGATTTCTTCAATCTTTTCTTCAATCTTTTCGTAAGTTTCTTCCAATTTAATCACCTCCTATGTTTTTTACCGTGTTTCTGGCTTAAAGCACTGCCGGCGGCAGATTTTGCTGTGCGACTGTATCTTTTACCTCTTAAAACCTTAGAAGCTTTTCTTGCTACTCTTTTACTTGTTGTTTTTTGGTGCGCCATTAATTATCACCACCTTTCTCGATCATTTCCTCGACTTTTCTTTTTGCTTCCTCCAAAAGCTCTTTTGATTTTTTTCTTGCTTCGTGTGATTTCCTAACCAACTCCGCAATTTTTTGTTGAGTCTCCTTTGGTATTGCAGGTGCAAACATTTTCTGTAAAGATTCACTAGGTACCGCTGTTAAGATGGTTCCTGCGCAATGTTTCTTTAATTGCCACTGCACAACAATACTTTTTGCTAAAACTAATAACACTTCTGGCAGTATTCCTTCCGATCTAAGCTGAAAAAATCCTGTAGAGGCCAAGTATCCCTCTTGAGTATCATCTACTAGTGCGACTTTTTCCAATGAACCTTCAACACTCGATACAATAACATCCCCATTTTTAAGTAATCTTTTAGCTCTACTGGGTGCTTCCTTTCCTAGAATCTCTGAATATCCATCAATAGCTCCAATTGAAGAATTTATGTTTGCAAGTTCGACATATTTAAAAGTTTTATCTGGTGTTTTAAGAGGGTTAAATTTTGCAGTTATATTCCTAATAACGTCAGTAAATACTTGAGTATTCTTTTGCTGAATTTTCTCTAATAACTCCTGGTATTTTGGCTGAAAATAATCAGCATCAATTCGATTTGCAGCTTTTACATCTGAAAGATTTACAATAAAACTTAAATCATCTTCAACTTGAAAATCTTTGAGTCCCAACTCCTCCAAAAGCAACTCTTCGGCTTGTTGATAAAGTTTTTCAGATAATTCACGCTCTTCAAATGCAGAATTTACTAATTTAGATATAGTTGTGTTGTTATTTTTTGGAACTAGTAACTTTTTAATCTTGTCAATAAATAAATTTAGCTGAACATTACCAGTAGACTCTCTTATCGTCTGGAATTTACCATAATTTGAATTTAAGAAGGCAACTAAGAATTCTGGATCCAAAGTATTTTCTTTTAATGCAATTCTTGCCACATGCCTATCAATATTTGCCGGCAATAAATCTTTCGTAACTAGGCCTGCAAAGCCGATTGTTCCAACTGTTGATAAAAGCACGTCGCCCGCTTTTAACTTCGACCTTTCATTTCTAGTATCAATTATTTTAGAAATAGTTTTTGCATCTGAATCATCAATAAAGCTATCTTTAACATGTTGAGCTGAAAAGTATTTTATTCCGCTGTCTTCATCCCAGATAGGCGACCCGTGTTCACCATCAGTAATATATGCAATTTCTTGTAGTTCAACGTAGGCTGTAGATTGTAAGTCCTTCATCTTTTTCAGATATTCTGGCTGGTAATATTCTGCATCCAGCCTGTGCGCACCTTCAAGTTGGGATTTTTGGATTATTGAATAATTCATTTCTTCATGTTTACAACTAGAGCTAAAATCGCAATTATCAACGCCATAGTAGAGATGAATATGCTAAAAAGTTGATTAAACATCTTTTCGTGTTCCCTTAATAATCTTAGCGCTTCGTTTCTATTTCTTTTGATAAACTCTGTAGTATCATTCGTGTTTTTTAAGTCTGTATTCCAGTATATTCTTTCGTTTTGCTCATAAGTATTTAGTAATTTACTATATGATTCACTAAAAATCCTAAGTCCTTTGAGGAATTGTGTTAAATAACAAAGGAAGTAGACAATGAATAGAAATGTTTCTTTTATTAAACTCATGCTACCTCCAAAAACTAAGGTTTTGCTCCTTTGCAAATTTTATAAATCCTTCTGCTATCTGATCTAAATCATGATCTAAAACTTTCCTACCCTTACTATCGTGTACGTAATTTCCTTTTTCATCTTTTTTGTAAATATATTCCCCAGAATTATCTTTTCCTCCTTTTTTGGAAACTGCCATAAAGATTGGGTAGTCTTTTAAGAGTTCCTCGTTTTTTTCCCATTTTTGCAGGAATAAAACAGATGTTCTTGTTCCTGTTCCTTTAGCTGGAGCAGGCAATTTAAAAGTATTCCCGTGTAGACCAACCACAGCTAAAATTCTTGCCTTTTCGAAAAGCCAATTGCGCACAAATTCCATATTAGTGTTATTAAAAACTCCTTGAGGAAGCACAATAGCCATCCTACCCCCTGGTTTTAATGCATCAATCGAACGTTCTATAAAAAGAAGGTGTCTTTCCATCTTTGATTTTAATTTTCCATTTTTCT
>CAZMNS010000028.1:0-3840 GCA_964567705.1 uncultured Gammaproteobacteria bacterium
TGACGAACAGCCAGATAGAGGAGAACAGTACAAAGTTGGAGACATACTTATGGGTATAGTGGTACTCCCGTTTACTTTGAAGCGGTTGGTTAAAGCTTTAGAGGCACTAAATATAGAGCTAGCATATTACCGCCGGTTACCGAAAACTTTGGAAGGTGTAGTTGAAGTTGGGCAGGATTTTAATAAAGGGTTTTATGGACTTTTCGGTGGTAGAGTAAGCTATGATCATGATGATCCAAGAATCCCTCGAGATAATATATCTGATGGCGTCTCTTCCAAAACTAATTCTCCTTAACCTGCACACCTTGGTAGAATATGCGGATGTGACCCCGGAGCGATTCGAACGCTCGGCCAATGGATTAAGAGTCCACTGCTCTACCGCTGAGCTACGGGGCCAAAAAAATTATACTAGCCTTGTTGTTTCAAAGTATTTCACATTTAGCTATTTCCTTTTCCAGATATTTCCATAGCCGCTGACGGTTATTGCGCCCCTGGAGAGATTTGAACTCCCGACTTCACCGTCCGAAGCGGTGCGCTCTGATCCGCTGAGCTACAGGGGCCAACATAAATAGTGCTCTACTAAATGAATTTTACCAGAAAAGAGGCAAGAATCTAAAGTTTAATTAATCCAGAATCTTCCATCAACCATAATTAATTTATCAGCTTCTCTAGGTCCTAATGAACCTTGAGGATAAATTATGACTTTTTCTTTAACTTTAGTTAAGGGTTCAACAAACCTCCAAGCTGCTTCTACTTCCTCTTTGTGATTAAAAAAAGTTTGATCACCTCTTATAGCATCTAGTAATAACCTTTCATAAGGATCTTGCAGGGTATGGGAGCTTTCATTAGCTTGATAATTAAACTCCAGCAAATTTGGTGCCAACTCATAAGTAGATTTAGGTCTTTTAGTTAAAATTTTAAAAGAGACTCCTTCTTGAGGAGTGACTTTATAAGTTAGTACATTAGGTTCTTCTCCAAATTTTAAGTGTTTAACTAATCTGTTAACTGGAGTTTTAAAAATAATTGAGATTTGAGTTTCAGTTTTAGCTAAAGCTTTTCCAGCTCTTAAATAAATCGGGACTCCTTTAAATCTTTCATTATTAAGATAAGTTCTAAGAGCAAAAAAAGTATCTATCTTTGAGTTTTTAGCTACACTTTTTTCTTTTAAATAACCTTTATATTGACCAAAAATAATTTTTTCAGGATCAGGAATTAAATTTTTTAAAACTTTTATCCTTTCCTTGGTAATCTCCTCATTATTAAAAAGTGCTGGCGCATTCATGGTTGCTAAAACTACCATCTGCAGCATATGATTTTGTCCAACATCTTTAAGTGCTCCTACCAAATCATAATATCCACCCCGATCAGCTATTCCAAAATTTTCTAAAGCTGTTATCTGGATGTGATCTACAAACTTCCCATTAATTAAAGGCTCAAAAATATCATTCCCAAACCTAAACGACAATATGTTTTGCAAAGTCTCTTTGCCTAAGTAGTGGTCTAATCTAAAAATTTGATTTTCACTAAAAAACCTATCTAGCAACTTATTTAATTTTTTAGCGGAGCTTAAGTCAACGCCAATAGGTTTTTCAATAATTAACCTTACAAACCCAGAACCTTGTCCATTCAAGTCTGCCTTCTTAAAGTTATTAAAAATCACCTCATATAACTCAGGATAAGTTGCTAGATAAAAAATCTTTTTATTAAAATTTGCTACTTTTTTCTTTAGTTCAAAATAGAACTTTTCATCTTCTAATTGCCCGCTTAAAAACTCTATTTTACTTACAAGCTCTTTTAAGACTTTAGGGGCTATTAGGTGTTTGTGGTGTCTATTTTCCTTATTTAAAACTTCTTTAAAATAACCTTTAAGTTTCTCACTATTCCAATCTTTTCTGGAAACCCCAAAAATTTTTATCTTTTTAGGCAAAGAGTTATTCTCAACCATGTCATAAAGAGCAGGAATTAATTTAATTTGGGCTAAATTAGAGGTTATTCCAAATATCACTAAAGCATAAGAATCCATTAGTTATACTTTTCTAACAGGCAAGGTCAGAGCAGATAATATACCTAAACTAGATCCTAAAAGTAAACCACCCACCACATCAGATACCCAATGTTCTCCTAAATAAATTCTAGAAATAATCATTAATATTAACACTAAACTAAGACTAGAGATAATTAGGGTTTTTTTAAACCTAATAGTCAGGTAAGTTAAAATTATTAGAAAAGTAACTAGAAAAGCAGCTCTTAGTACATGTCCTGAAGGGTAAGCATATCTTACTCCAATATAGTTACTAGGCAAATCAAGTTGCAGAACTCCTCTATACAGCTCATGCGGCGGGCCCAAATGAACAATAATTAACTTCCCTAAAAGCTCAATAAAAACCCCAAAGGGGAGTAAAAATAAGGAAGTAGCAGCTAAAAAATACCTTTTATAGATTGTAAAAATAAGTAAGACAAACCAGATAACTCCACTTACCTCTGCACTTCCTAAAATAGAGAACAAAGAAAAAGGCAAATCAAAAAATCTAGGTACAGTGCTTTGAAAAAAGTAAGTCACTTGTAGGTCAAAACTGAAAGTCTTATTAAAGAAAATAAGAACAGAAAAAAATGAAAATAATAAACTTAATATTATGGAAAAAAGCAGCAGGTTAAGCCTTTTTTGGCTCATTTCCTAATAATATCACAGCTTTTTCTCAAATATATTAACTATCCAAGCTCTTAATTCTTGATAATAATCTATTTTCTCCAGTTCACTCATACCTTTAAAATCATGAGCATTTAGATCAAGCGCCAATCTAATCGGATTTTCAAATTTAGCTTGAGCCATAATAGAAAATAAATCTTCATATAAAATGTCGCCTACTCTTATCCTCCCATGGTTTGGTCCTGATAGATGCATTGCTTTAGTATGTTTTAAAACAGTTGGTTGCTCAAAAACGCCTTCTAGTATACCTAAGATAGCTAATCTGTCAGCTTGAGTAATTTGAGTATTAAATCCAAAAAAGTGATCAATAGCTAGTAAGAATCCATCAAGTTTTTTGCCTTCAACATGTGTTTTAATTGTAACCACTGGATCATAAAGAGCAGCTCTATCTTCTCCATATAACATGTTACAATTTACACTGTTTTCTGCATATACAAACTTGACCAAACTTTTAAATTTCTCCAGTCTTCCTTCTCTAGAAAATCCTTCTAAAATATTTGGATGCACATTAACACCTACTCCTAAATTACGAGCTAACTGCAGCCCAAAATTATTAGTTGTAGGACCAAATGCTGTCCATAAAACTCCATGAGTCATTCTGAAAATAAGTGAAGGAGAAAAATCCCCAAATAAAATCTGGTGGGCAATCTCTCTTTTATTATAAAACCATGGCAAGTGAACTCTAATAACTTCCACACCATATCTTTCTTGCCAATGCCTAACCCTTTCTGTAGTGACAAAAGGTTTTTTATAAAGGGCAAAGGCAAGTTTTCTTGGAGGAGTAGGGTAGAGTTCAATTCCTAAACTTAAATCAGGTTCATCTTTTTTTAAAGCGCCTGCCACCAAAAATGCTTCTTCAGGGTTGTATAAAAATGCTGCAGTGGTAGTATCCAGCGCTTCTAAAATCATTTTAAGATCTTAGCAGTTAGAGCAACTATTTTCAACCTATAGTCAAAATAAGATGTGCTATACTAATGTTTGATGGAAGATTGTCCCTTTTGCAAAATTGACAATATTAAAACTAGGGTTTTAAAAGATCACAAACTTTATTTTGTAGCTTTAAGTAATCCCAGATTAATGCCTGGACACTTACTTGTAGTCTCTAAGCGTCACCTAAAAAAGCCATCTGATTT
>CAZMNS010000028.1:3850-4730 GCA_964567705.1 uncultured Gammaproteobacteria bacterium
AATCTTTAATGTATTGATTTATTTTGAAGATATGATTTTAGAAAACTTTACTAAGGGTTGTGACTTAAGACAACATTACAGACCATTTATAAAAGATTCTAGGGTAAAAGTATCTCACCTACATTTTCACCTTCATCCCAGAGAACTTGAAGATAACTACTATCAGAGCGTGCAACAGTTCGAAAAAAATTTATGGCAAGATCTATCAGATCAAGAAAGAGAAAAGTTTGCTAAACTTTATACAAGCTAAATACTATGACTAGTAAAGTTTTATATTTAATATTCGGACTTTTAATAGTTGTTGGATTAGTATATTTTTTTAGTTTAGGCAGACAAACCCAGCCAGTTAATTTAACTGCAAGTTCAATTCCTTTGCCAACTAGTGAGGTTTTTAAAGCAGGGGAAGCTTTTTCTGAAAGAAATGCCTTTTTTTTGATTTTTACTAATGGATTTAAGAGGGATTTTTCTGATACTAAATATCACAATAAAGATACTGAAGTTTTTATAGAGTCTAACAACCCTAGTTTAATTAGAGTAACTTCTCAGGTAACCTGGCAACAGTTTTTTGATAGTCTACCAATGAGTCTAAAAGAGGATTGTTTAATTACCGGTACAATGCAAACTTTTTGTACTGGCAGTTCTGGAGAGTTAAAGTTTTATATAAATGACGTGGAAGATCCTAATGCACTTGACTTTGAGATTAATAATGGAGATAGGTTACTAGTTACTTTTGGAAAAGGGTTTGATGTTAAAACTCAGCTTGAGCAACTAAACAGCCTTAAGTAATTTTTTTAAATTTTCAATTGAGTCAAAATCATAAATGGAAACAGGAAATCTTTCCTGTTTTAATCTTTTAAGTAGGTTTATCTTTGTCCTTAAT
>CAZMNS010000028.1:4740-7112 GCA_964567705.1 uncultured Gammaproteobacteria bacterium
CCTTAATTGCTCTTTGGTCACTAAATCTGATTTAGCTAAAAGAATAATTTGTGGCTTTTTTAATAACTCTTGACTAAACTTTTTAAGCTCCTCAATTACTACTTGATAATCTTTTAGAACATCACATGATTCCAAGCTAATGCAGTGAAGGAGTTTGGATGTCTTTTCAATATGTTTTAAAAACTTAATTCCAAGTCCTTTGCCAGAGGAGGCACCTTCAATTAATCCTGGAATGTCAGCAATAATTGTTCCATTTAAAACTCCTAAGTTAGGTTCAAGAGTAGTAAAAGGATAGTCTGAGGTTTTAACATTAGTGTTAGTTAACTCATTTAACAAGCTGCTTTTTCCTGAGTTAGGAAGGCCTATTAGTCCATATTGGGCAATCAATTTTAAGGAAACATGTAACTGCCTTTCCTCACCTGGGAGTCCTGGCTGAGCATACATTGGGGTAGTGTTCCTTGGGGACTTAAACTCAAAATTCCCCCTTCCCCCTAAGCCTCCTTTACAGACTAAAATTTTGTCGTTAGGGATTATAATTTCCAACTGCTCTTTAGTTTTTTGATCTATTAAAACTGAGCCTAAAGGTAAAGTTACTATTAAATCTTTGCCATTTTTACCTGTTTTTTTATTGCTTTCACCAGGTGAACCCCCCTCTGCACTTAAAACTTTGCTAACAGTAAATTTTTTTAAAGCAGTTAAATCCGAGGTCGCTTGGATATAAAGATTTCCACCTCTACCACCATTACCGCCACTCGGTCCAGATTTTTTGCCAGGATTAAAAGCTACTTTACCAGCTCCACCATCTCCACCTCTTAAAATAAGATCAATTTCATCAATAAACATACCTGTTAATTATACTCTTTTTTAGCTATAGGTTTAAAAAATGTTAATTTTTAGGTATAATCCCCCACTATAGAAACAGAAATAAGAACTGACAGAAGAAGTCCAATAGTCGCTGGGATAATTTTTGGGGAAGATGAAATCTTTACCCGCATAATAGTAAACTCTATAAGATTAAATAACGGAGTTATCCTAAATCAGACTGCAAACGATTGGCAAACTCAGGGAATATTAGAGAGAGCTCGCAGTGGCGGAGTGGATTTTGCAATAGGTTGTCTAGAAAATCTTTCTCAATTAGAACTTTTAACTTTAGGCAGAATTGTAGAAATTGGGGTTCCTGTACAACCTATTTCCCGAAAAGATAAATTTTATAAATTTAAAATAGATGCTGTTCACGGATTACTGCCGCCTTTTGAATATACAGATCTTGAGGATCTCACTCATTTTTGCATCTCTTTTCTGCAAAGATTAAGAAGTGGTGAGATAATAACTGACAGAAAAAGAAATTTCTTTAAATATTTAGAGTTAGAGGTAGATTTTTTAACTACTAAGACATGCTTAGATGGTCAAGAGATACACCTAACTCCTGTTGAATACAAGCTTCTTTGTGCACTGATAAGAAACCAGGGAAGAGTTTTGAACCATAGCCAACTATTAGCTGAGACTTGGGGACCTGGGTATGATGATCCCCATGTGCTAAGAGTAAATATAACACGTTTAAGGGAAAAGCTTCATGATCCTCATCCAAGAAAATATGTGTGCAATAAGCCAAACTTTGGTTATTTTATGCCTAAAGATAGAGATCAAGGCTAATTAGTTTTTGTGCAAAACTCTTCTATATTAGAGTTAAAGTTCTCCATAGCTAAGTAAAGCCTGGGGTATTTTTTTTGAATATCTCCTTTAGTAGATAACTCAGGAAAGTAGTATCCTAAAAAACCTCTAACAAATACATGTAGCACATAATTTTCAATCCAATTATCAGCTCTAATAGCTTGTCTATATTCAAGGTAAGGTAACTTTGAAAATTTTCTAATTTTTTTGTAAGTATCAATCAAATTATTAGAAGAGTTTTCTTTAACACTCATTAGTTCAACTTCTTTACTACTAATCTCGCTCTTTTTTGTTTTTTTCATAAACTTTAAAAATTTTTTTTCTGAAGTCTCATCATCGGAAGCTATCTCACTAACTGCTTCTTGAAAAAGTGGGGATAGAGAGACTAATCTAAATGAAAAATCAACACCATGACCTATCTCATGAGCTAAATCTTGGGGATTATAAAACACTAACTCTTTAGTTTTAGGGTCTGCATAAGCTTTGGCGCTTGATACAATCTGAGGATTTCTCATATGAATTGCTGCTTTGTTTGGCAAAATAATAATTGAATATTGATCATTTCCTAAAATATTAACTAAGAAATGGTTTTTTATAATTTTTTTAAAAATTTTTTATAAAAACAAATCTTTTAATTGTTAAAAAATATCTTCTGAAATAAATAAAAACCCTTCTGTCTTAAAAACGGGGGGGGGTTATCC
>CAZMNS010000028.1:7122-7494 GCA_964567705.1 uncultured Gammaproteobacteria bacterium
TGATCATATAAACCTTCAAAGATAACACTAGGGAAAGAGGGCGTACATAGATGATAATGATCTCTACCGTATAATCTTGGGATAGGAGTTGTATCTCTAGCAGTTGTTAAAGTGAAGCTAAAAATAAGCATTAAACTTAAATCTCTAACCCTTCTAGCAAAATTTGATCTAGCTTCAATCATTAGGAGAAAATTATATGCACTTTTAATCTCCCTTGCAACCCATAGTTTAAAAAGCTATTTAGAATTGCTTGTTAAGTCTAGCTTAGTTGTGTTATACTACTTAACATCAATAAATCATTCTACGCTAGTGGCTTCCTTTATAATCTAAAAACTAAACAGATCCTTCTGCTGCAAACTATTCAAGGAGACA
>CAZMNS010000029.1:0-7299 GCA_964567705.1 uncultured Gammaproteobacteria bacterium
GAATTTCTCTTTATGATAAACAATATCAGCAGTAAAGTATGTATAACCACCATCACTTTTAACCACAACAGTTTCTCTGTCCTTTAAGAATTCATCTGAAGGTGCAAACCATAAGGCTCCATCTTTTTCTTTAATAAAGCCTTTTGATTTAAGTTGATTGATTACCTCAACAGCCTTTTTTCTCAGTTCAGTCTCTTTAACTATATAACCAAAGCTTATGCCTAAAGTTTTACAATCTTTAAGGATATCTTCTAACATTAAATCCACTGCTAGTTGGCCAATTTCTTCTTCGGTTTTATCTTTGATTTCTCCTTTAAGTAACCTTGTTAACTCCTTAACATACTCTCCTTTATACTCAAGATCGTCTGTTAGCTTGTTTTCAGAGATAGATTTGATGGTTGCACCTAGCGAGCGAACCTGATTCCCAGCATTATTATGAATATATTCTCTTAAAACACTAAAGCCGCTGAACTCTAGTACATTAGATATGGTATCTCCAATTGGACCACCACGACCATTTGCCACAGTTAACGGTCCAGTGGGGTTTGCAGAGACGAACTCAACCCTTGCCTTTTTTCCTTTATAAATATTTGATTTTCCAAAATTATCTTTTGCGTCTAAAATTTCTTTAAGGTCTTTTGATAAGAATTCTGGCTTTATAAAAAAGTTTAAAAATCCATTTCCTGCTACTTCTACTCTCTCTAAATATCGGGGATGTCCAAAGCTTATTAATATTTCACTAGCAATATCTTGAGGTGATTGCGAATCATTTTTAGAATTTAGTTTGGACAGTTGTAAAGCTATATTCGATGTATAATCTCCAAACTGAGAACTTTTTGGAATAGATAGAACTATATCACTACTTTCATAACCTAATTTAGTAACTGTTTTTTTTAACTCTTCTAGAATTTGCTGTTTTAACATAAGTAAATGATAACATATAAGTTAAGTTTCCAAGTAACAAATTTCAAGTCTCCAAACAAATTATGAATTTTAAATATTTAAATATTAATTATTGTTTGTTTCTTATTCTTAAACTTAAGTAAAATCCCAAAATTAAAATGTAATACCCTATCCAAACTAACAGAGACATTTTGTTAATTAAAATATTAGAAAAAGAAAAGCTGGCAAAAAAATCTACAATATATACAAAAAAAGTTAGTAATACTCCAGGAAAAATTGCTAAAATAGATGCTATTGTAAAATTAATTAAAGTTAAGAAAATTACAAATATTCCAGAGACCATTATTAGAGGAACTGTCCACAGTATCAAACTATTAACTAATATACCAATAAGGCTCACTTGGTGAAAATTTGCTGCAATAACAGGCCAGGTTAAAGCTTGAGCAGCTAAGGATACTGCAAAATCCTGTTTAATGATATTTGGTAAAAAGGTAAGTCTTTTTATGATCTCAGGCGCTACAACTATTACTCCAATTGTGGCTAAAAATGAGAGCTGAAAAGACAAATTAAGCAGCCAATTAGGATTGTAAATAAGCATCAGTGCGCCGGTAATTAAAATTATCCAACCATTTAACTTCTCTCTTCCAAAAAGGGTTGCTACGCAAGCAAAACCAACCATAATTGCAGCTCTGATAACTGGAATTTGAAGTCCTGAGACAAGAGCATAAAATATTATGGCAATTAGAGAAAGAATAGTGGTTTTTTTCCTGCCAAAAAGCGGAGCTAGTAACATCATAAACCCGCCAAGTAATGTTAAATTTTGGCCAGAAACAACCACAATATGAATAGTTGATGTATCTGTTAAGTTTTTTCTAAACTCTACTGGCAAGTCATCTCTAATCCCTAACACCATACCATTACGCAACGCTGCCTGAGGTTCAGGTAGTAAATAATCAGCTTTTAGACCTACGCTATCTCTACAATCAATAAACTTTGAAGCTAGGGTTTCTAGCTCCTCATCAGAGGATATCTCTTTGAGGCATCCCTGAGATTCAATCCTAAATAAAAAAAAAATAATTAAAAAAATAACTAAGAGAGCTTGTTTGCGCATTAGTTTAAATCTATTGATTCTTTAATTTTCTCGAAGAGATTTTTGGAGATTATTTTCTTTATATAAAGTTCAGCTAAATCTTGATATGGCCTGGAAGCGATGATTTTTTGAGCTGTGGCTGGGCCTACTCCAGGTAACTCCTCTAGTTGGGGTTGAGTTGAGGAATTAATACCAATTTTTTCTGTAGATATTCCAGCCACCATACTTGTTCCTCCTGAATAGCTTTCTCCATCATATGGGATGTAGATTTTCTGACCATCTGATAGCTTTTGAGATAGATTTAAACTTTTTGATACATAGTCTGGATTATATTCTTGACTAAATCCTCCTGAAGCTGCTATAGCATCTTCCACTCTACTGCCAGCAGATAAACTATAAACTCCAGGCATATTAACTGCACCTGAGACATCAATTTTAATCTCTTTGTTGTTTTCAATCAGGCTAGCCTGCGGAAAATCTTTTGGTTTAGAGAGTAATCCTGAGGAAAATATACCACCAATAATCAGAACTAAGCCTACAAAACTTAAAACTAAAGGGAGTTTATATTGGTTTAAAAATTCGTTTAGTTTTTCCACTGCTTCCTATATTCTTTTAGCCAGGCTGAATAGGCTTTAACTTGCTCTTGCATCCCTCTAGATTGAAGCTCTTTTTTAATTATTCCTCCATGATGAGGATATTTATGCAATCTTGGGCTAGGAGAAGAAAAACCGTGGGCATAATGGCAAAGTTCATGGGCAATTGTATGATCAACTACCTCAATTGGGACTTTTTCGTCTTTAAACATCCCAGTAATTGTGATCAAAGATTGCTTAGTTAACCTACCCATCCTTATTGAACCTAATCTTAGTTTTGAGTATCTACCAAATTTAATAAATACAGGGTTAACTTGCCTTAAATTGCTAAAGTAAGTTGACCAAAGAAAGTCTAGCCTTGAAAGTAACCACCTATCATCTCGTAAGGATTTAGAGATAGTTTCGCTTAATGATTTTCTTAGAGTTTTCATACTTAATTTAAACATGAAGATAAATAACTAGTCAAGCAAGCTTAATTTTAATTATTTATAAACTTAAAAGCTTATCTAGCAACCTAAAGTCAACACTTTATTTTTTAGCAATCAAATATAAAAATTGCTAATATATTTTTAGGCAACAATATTAAGAACTTTTCCCGGAGCGTAAATTATTTTTTTAGGAGTTTTTCCAGCTAAAAACTTCTGAACTTTTAAGCTTTTTAAGGCTAATTTCTCTAACTCAGCTTCATTTTTAGCTAAATCTTTGTCAACCATTAATATCTCTCTTAACTTACCGTTTACTTGTATAGGCAATTTTATCTGGTCTTCTTGTAAATACTTTTCATCATATTCTGGCCAAGGAGATTGATGTATCGACCAATTTGGTATATGGTTTATAGTAGATAGTTCATTGTTTTTCTTGTCTTCATCATGAACTATTAACTCTGAACTATGAACTAATTGCCATAATTCTTCAGTAATATGAGGCGCAAATGGAGCCAGTAACTTTAAAAAGGTTTCATACTCCTCTTTTGTTATTTTTTCCTTCCTGCTTAAATAATTTAACCACTCCATTAAAGCAGCAATCGCTGTATTAAACTTCATCTCTCCTAAATCTATAGAGACTTTTTTAATAGTTTTATGTAAATTAGAAAGATCTGTTGCTGTCAATTTAGCTTCAAAGACTTTATTATTAAGAGCCCATACTCTTTGCAAAAAATGATAGACTCCAGTTACCCCCTCTGGGTTCCAAGGAGCTATAATTTCTTGATATGGTCCCAAAAACATTAAATATAGCCTGATTGCGTCTGCACCGTATTTTTTAACTTCCTCATCAGGATTGACCACATTGCCTCTAGACTTGCTCATTCTGTGTCCATCTGGACCTAAAATTACCCCATGATGAACTCGTTTTTTAGCATATTCATCAAAATCTACTATTCCTAAATCATGAAAGAATTTAGTAAAGAATCTTGAGTAAAGCGCATGTCCATAAGTATGCTCAGCTCCACCAATATAAATCTCCAGTGGCATCCAAGTATTTATAAGATCACTATTAAAGATCTCCTTTTTATTTTTAGGATCAAGGTATCTGTAAAAATACCAAGAATTATCCATAAAGCCATCCATTGTTTCTACCTCTCTTACAGCAGGACCACCACATTTAGGACAGCTAACTCTAACCCATTCCTCTGCTGTTGCTAAGGGAGGTTTGCCCTTAGGTGTAAAATCTACCTTGTAAGGTAACTCAACGGGCAAATCTTCTTCTGGTACAGGTACCACCCCACATTTATCACAATAAATAATTGGTATCGGTGTTCCCCAATATCTTTGCCTGGAAATAGACCAATCGCGCAAATGATAGTTAACTTTTTTTGAACCTAAGTTATTTTCTTCGATATACTTTGTTATATTCAATCGCGCAATATTAGATTTTTGTCCAGTAAATTCACCACTATTTATAAGCTTTCCATCCCCTTCATAGACATTATCGATTGTCATCCGAACTTGTCCAGGATCTGATTCTGGAGTCGCTTCGCTCCCCAGAATGACAGTTTTAATTTCTAAGCCATATTTTTTGGCAAATTCAAAATCTCTTTTATCGTGCGCTGGGACAGCCATAATTGCTCCGCTTCCTACGCCCATTAATACATAATCTGCAACCCAAATAGGAATTTTTTGTTTAGTAAAAGGATTTTCAACATATGAGCCTGTAAATACTCCTGTTTTTTCTTTCTGCTCCTTTCTCTCTTGCTCACTCTTCTTATTTGATTCTTCTACATATTTTCTAATATCTTCCAGTTTTGAATTTTGCCCGCTTCGCGAGGCGAGGAATGGATGTTCTGGACTTAAAACTATAAATGTAGCTCCAAATACAGTATCTGGTCTGGTAGTAAAAACTTCTACTTCCTCAAACTTAATTGAAACTCCCTCGCTTCTACCTATCCAACTATTTTGAGCTTCAATAAGAGATTTAGGGTAATCAGCTTGTGGAGGGTCTAACCAAATTAACCTATCAGCATAGTCAGTTATTTTGTAGAACCACTGCTCAACTTGCTTTTTAACAACATCAGATCCACAGCGCCAACACTTTCCGGATTCAACATTTTCATCTGCTAAAACAGTTTGGCAAGATGGACACCAATTAGAGATAGTTTTACCTTTATATGCCAGCCCTTTTTCGTACATTTTTAAAAATATCCACTGGTTCCATCTATAATAATCCGGATCACAAGCTATCATAGTTTTAGTCCAATCAATAGAAGTTCCAAGAGTTTCAAACTGCTCTTTCATTCTTTCTGCATTCTCATAAGTCCAGTCACTAGGATGAACACCCCTTTTAATAGCAGCATTCTCCGCTGGTAATCCAAATGCATCAAATCCATTTGGGAATACCACATTAAATCCTTGCATTCTTTTAAGTCTCGCTAAAGTATCTGCAGGAGCGAAAGTAAACCAATGCCCCATATGCAGATCACCTGAAGTGTAAGCAAGCTCAGCTAGGATGTAATATTTTTTCTTTGAATTAGATAAATCAGTAAAATATAACTTCTTGTCTTTCCACTCTTTTTGCCATTTAGGCTCTATTAGGTAAGGTTGGTATTTAATCATGGCTATAGTTTACACTAAATTGTTTATAGTTGGTAGTAAATAGTTCGTAGCAAAACACAAACAACCATGAACTATGAACCACAAACTATTAACTTTTTCCACTTATCCACATATATATCAGAGTATATAAAACAATACATACTTAATTACCGTATGAGGCTAATTCATGTTTTAGGTAAATAATATTAAGCTCTAGATAAACTTTGATTAATACTTTCTATATAAGAAAATATCAACTATTTTAGATCTAGCTTGTGAAAAGTACTGTGGAAACTTGATATAACAAGTATGAGAAGGGTCTTGCTTTGTATCTGCGAGCTAGGACCAAAGGGCGTTAAACGATGAGCATCTTGATATCAGGGGGATGTCCCTGTTTTATCAGGGAGGGGGCAGACTTTCCCCCGATTAGAAAGATGTGAAGAGTAGCCCGACGTCCCGCGAGCGAGTTTTCCCACGCTTTTGCGACCAAAAGCGTAAAGATATATATACATATATTAATAAGCTCTTGACAAATCTATGCAAAATTGCTTACTCTAAATCTAATAACATAAAGCTATTGCATAGCCAAATCTATGCAAAAATATATGTATAGCTACCTGCCCGATAAATTACATATAGGTGAGGCTGCAAAATACTTAGGAGTATCTATTGATACTTTAAGAAGATGGAGCAAGTCTGGAAAGATTAAGACATTTAGAACTCCTGCTGGCACAAGGGTATATTCACTAAAAGATCTTGAAATATTTAAAACAAACCCAGAGTCTACAAAATTACTACCTAGTAATGAAGCTGCTAAAAGTTTAGGAGTTTCTACAAGAACATTAAGACGTTGGGATCAAGCTGGAGTTTTAAAATCAGAAAGAGATGAAACTGGTAGCCGTGTTTACAGGTCTGATGAGCTAAATAAACTAACTGATCCTACTGCCTACCCAGAAACTTTGTTTGAAAGTGATTCAAAGAATTTAAGTTTTTTTAGCAAAGCGCAAACAATATTTCTAAGCTTACTAGCAATAAGCTTTTTTATTACTACACTTTTAACTGCTGGCTACTTAACAACTCCTGAAACAACAAAAGATTTAGTAGGAGTCAACTTAAAAGAGTCGGAGCAGTCTTCTCAAGTCTTAGGGGCAGTACTTTCCCCTTTTAACTACTTGGCTCAAAAATCTATCTCTATGTTTTTCCCAGAAAAGGCAGAAAATTTAGGACTAAATTACGTAGTTGAGTATCAAAAGGCTATTTTAGGATTAGACGATAAATATAGAACAATAGAAAAAGAGATAAATTCTTTAAAGGAAGAGTTAGCAACTATATCATCAGAAAGTATATCAGTATATCAAACTACAACAAAATCTGATTTTGACAGAATAATTAGCAGTGATGCTTTTCTAGGTAAATCTACCATAGATACTCAAGGTATCTTTTATCCGACTTACCGTACAGCAAATCCTTCAATTCCCAGTAACTACTCACCTATTCCTTCACTTGGAACATGGGATCATAGGTTTTTTGGTATATATGCTAATGAGTTTGATGTCACACCTGATGGTAATTTAACTGTTTTTGGCACCACTCAGCTGGGAAATGAAGCAGCTGATACAGTTAAAATATTAGGTAATATTAGCTCTGATCTGATTCCATCTACGTCAAACATTTACACCTTAGG
>CAZMNS010000030.1:0-7273 GCA_964567705.1 uncultured Gammaproteobacteria bacterium
CACAAGGCCTAAGGCCACAGGATTTTAAGTCCTGCGTGTATACCATTCCACCACCACGGCAGCTAATGGGTATTTTATCAAAAGATAAGTATTAATTACAGTAAGATTAAGTATTGTCTTAATCGTGAGAGTTTAGGCGGCAACCTGGAAGGTTGAAAGCTAAATATAGTTGAAGGCTAAATAGTGGAAATTTAATTGAAGTTAGCTACCAAAAGTGAAGGCAAAAAGCCTTAAATCTTTAGAGGTTGTAGATAATCTTAGGATATGCTCACCAAAGGTTTGTTTTTCTATCAGATTATAAAGTGTAGAAAACTGTACCTCAACATAGCTTCTATCTTCTGAGTCAAATTTGACGTCTCTTCCAGCGCCATTATCCTTTAACCCAACTCCATCTAAAGTTAGATAAACTTTAATCGGCTCATGCGCAGTACTCTCCATAACCAAATATAGAGTTTTAGCTTTATATTTTAAGATGATTAAATCATCCAAATCTTTAGTCTCTCCTGAGTGTTCAAGAAATTCATTTTCTTGTTTCCAATCACCAGTTTTATAGATTTGATCTACTTCTAGCTGAGAAGCAAAAGATCCAGTAGGAACATCTTTGATAACAGCGCGAGCTGATCCAAAATAAAGCTCTGGAGTTTGCTCAAAGCTTAATCCTTCTTCTCCTAAACTTCCCACTAATTTGTCAGAAATTTTAAATCCAGCATTTTGCAAAGCTTGCTGGATTTGTAACTCTGTTTCTTGATAGTTTCCTTCTCCAAAATGAGTGTAGATAATTTTGCCACTGCTATCAATTAAGTATTTTGCTGGCCAATAGTGATTAGCATAAGAGTTCCAAACTAAATAATCATTATCCAATGCCACAGGATAACTAACTTCATACTTTTCTAAAGCCTTCTTAACATTCTCTAAATTTTTCTCAAATTCAAATTCAGGAGTGTGTACTCCAATTATTACCAACCCATTATTGGAGTATTTATCCCACCAGGTTTTTAAATAGGGAAGAGTGCGCTGACAGTTAATACAAGAATAAGTCCAGAAATCAACTAAAACCACCCTCCCTGCTAAATCATCTAGATTTAGGGCTTTTGAATTTAACCAAGTTAACTTTGGAAACTCTGGAGCTTTGATGGAGGGTGGTTTATCAAACATTTTACCTTTGTTCTTGTGGTCTGGCTTCGTTAACAACTAATTTTCTGCCATCAGCATCAGTATCATTTAGTTTACTCATCGCTTCTTTTGCTTGGGCATCATCAGCCATCTCTACAAATCCAAAGCCTCTGCTTCTCCCAGTTTCTCTATCCTTTATAACCATTGCAGAAGTAACTGCACCATATTGGGAAAAAAGCTCATTTAATTTTTGGTCGTCAATAGACCAGGGTAAATTACCAACGTATAGTTTCAATAGAATCACCGCCAATCTAGAAACTAGCTAGGGTCAACTAGTCGCCAGAATTAGCAAACTTTAACTTGAACCATTCTAACTTAGATCTGAGATGAGTTTAGCCTATTAGGCAGTAAAAAGCAATATCTAATATATAATTGTTGTAAAGTGATGTTTTAAAAGATAGACTACTAAAAATGAACAAGAAAGAAAAAGTAAAATTAATTATTGACCGTCTCCTGAAAGTTTATCCTAATCCACGCAGCGCCCTGCAGTATTCTAATCCTTTAGAGCTTTTAGTTGCTACTATTTTATCTGCTCAAGCTACTGATAAATCTGTCAACTTAGCAACTCCTACGCTTTTTAAAAAATATAAAACTGCTCAAGATTATGCCCAAGCTCAAGTTTCAGAGATAGATTCCTTTATCAAAACCATTAATTTTCATCAAAATAAAGCTAAACACTTAAAGGCAATGGGGCAAATTTTAGTAGAAAAATTTGGCGGGGAAGTACCAGATAATATGGAGGATTTAGATTCTTTGCCGGGGGTGGCTAGAAAAACAGCTAATGTGGTTTTAGGTAATGCTTTCAAAATTGCAGCAGGAATAGTGGTAGATACTCATGTAATGAGGTTATCACAAAGGCTAGGTTTAACTGACCAAAAAGATCCAGTAAAAATTGAGCAAGATTTAATGGCAATTGTCCCTAAAGATAGATGGATAGATTTTGCACACCTTCTTATAAATTTTGGCAGGGAATATTGTCCAGCCAGAACCCATGTTTGTGAGAATTGCCCATTAGGAGACTTATGCCCAGATCTAAAGAGATAGGTTCAACTTCGTATGAGGTGAAGTTATTTGAACTTCAGCTCCCTCCTAGTTTTAAGATGCATTACTGGAATGCTCCCCAAGTTTACTCCAGAGATGGTCTCTATCTTGGAAGAGATCTTGCTGAAGTACCCTCAGGTATCCAATGGAAATACCTTCTAGCTGTAGCTCTTGTACCTGTGCCATTAACAGTTAATTACTATGCTCCTGATATGAGTCTTTTTGTATATTTAGGGGTTAGTGTAACTCTTGCACTTAGTATACATTTTGGACTTTATTAGAAGCTTCTAGATTCAGGTAAGAGAAAGATTCTATATTAATAGCGCAATAATCACGCAATTTATCCCGCAGCACCTGTCATCCTGAACTTGTTTCAGGATCTAAATCTTTCAAATCAGGGTTTGCAGATTTGATTAGATTTAGTTTACAGCTTCTGTGCCAGTTTTTCAGCTGCTTTTCTCTAGATAAAGCTTCATTTACGTCACTAAAAGTCTCAAAGTAAATTAACTTATGTAAATTATATTTTTCAGTAAATCCCTTAATAATCTTTTGCCTGTGCTCCCATAACCTACGCTCTAAATTGTTAGTTACACCAATATAAAAAGTCGTATTATTCTTATTAGTCAGTATATAAATAAAATATTCTCTCAAAGTTTATGGATTCCGAAATGAATTCGGAATGACAATTTAAATTATAGACTTGCGATATAATAAGTGCTTGGACCTTTGCCTTGCAGCTTAATTAGGCCCTTTTCTACTAAGTTTTTAAGTTTAAGTTGAGCAGTTCTTTTAGCAATACTTAAAGCCTTTACCACATCATCAGACCTAATATTGTTGCTGGTGGCAAGTAGATCCATTATTTTTACCTCATCAGGATCTAGATACATCTGTTCAGATTTAATTTGATCAAACCCTAAAGATGAGATAACCTCTTTTACTTTTCTCGCCTCAACTAAAAACCCAGCCACAAAATACTCTAACCAGTCTGTAAAATCTGCACCTTCTTGATAATTAATCTCCCAACCAAAAGCTAAAGCATTTTTATAATTGGGAATATTGCGGTTATAAAAATCTTCTAAAACTAAAACTTTCCTAAAATCCCAACCATCCCTATAGAGTAAATATGTAGTTAAAACTCTAGCAGTTCTGCCGTTACCATCTGCAAATGGGTGAATATGGACAAATTGAGAGTGAAACAACCCAGCTTTAAGTATAGGATGAAGCTTGTCTTTATCTGCTTTTTTAAGCCAATCCAAAAGTTCTCTTAACAAACTTTCGACTTTACTAGCATCTGGACCTTTAAAACGGAGTATCTCTTTGCCGCTACCAATATCATCAACAATATAGATATCACTTGGCCTGAATTTGCCTATTTTTTCTTTTTCGCTATGTAGATCTTTTAAAATAATTGCATGCAGATTTAAAATTAAATCTATTGTCGGTGCGTATTTTTTAGAGACTAGCCTTTCTATCTCTTTTAAAGCCTCCATATAGTTTTTAACCTCTTTAATACTCCTCTCATCTGCACTAATACTCATGCCAGACAAAACTCTATCTACTTGGTACTCTGCTAGCTTGTTTCCTTCAATAGTAGTTGAGGTATGAACCATCCTGATCATGGCTTGTCTTTTTAGATGCAGTTCATTTAAAGGCAGCACTTTTGATCTTTCTACAATAGTTTTAATCTCTGCAATTTCAGAGATAGCTGAGAGTACATCTGGTGAGATAGAGTATTTAGGTAAAAACATAAGTAATTTATACGGGTGGCAGCGAGGAGAGATCTCAAAACGTACCGCAAACTTTGATCCCGCTATGCGGGACACTTAAGTTGAGGAACGGCTTTGAGATACCGAGCTGACAGGACCCGTTACTAGAATATTATATCATAAAAAAGCGCAGTTATCGCGCAACTAATCACGCAAGAAAATTAAAGTTAGTTTTTTATGACAGAAGTTAGTAATGTGTCCCCACGTTTTTCAATACGGAATACTACAGGATTTTCTTGATTATTAACTATATATAAATTTTTATTAGCATTTGCCTGCTTTTCTAAAGGTGAAAAGTAGATAGATACTCCATGTTCTTTGGCAATTCCAGGAATACTCATAAAGTTATGGTTAGATGGAGCATAAGTCTCAAGACTAGCATCTTTAGCGCTCCAGTAAATTAGGGAAGCTAAATGGCAAACACCATCTCCCATTAAATAGCCATCATGCTTAAAACCCTGATCTGCAGCAAACCTGGAGTTAGTAGTTTTAACTATTTTGCCTTCATATTTAGCTAATACATCCTCATGAAAGGCAAAAGTTTCGCCAGGATTAAGGATAAATTCTACTTGCCTATCTCTTCTAATACTTGCCCAATCAACTTCTTGAGAATTAATTTGTTCTCCATTTAAGTAGGATAGTGTAAGCAAGATATTATCTGACATCACATCTGACATGTAACCGCCACCAGGAGTTCTTGTCTTTAAATTAATAGAGTGGGAAGCTAGTTCAACTTGAGGCTTAGAAAGAGGCAGCCCCAAATTTAGAGCAAGTGCAGCTGTGATTATTAAGGATAAGGCAGGAGTAATCATACTATGAGTCATTATACAATATTATAGGCCTATAATCAAATTGTAAGAGGATCTGAATTTGCTAAAACTTGTTTGGATAAATTGTTGTGGTATATACTTAATTTATGGCCAGTACTAGTGAGCGCAGAAGACAGTTTTTTAAATCTTTTGAGGCTAAATCCTTAAAATCACGCTCTATATTAACGCAAATTGCTGATGATTTAACTTCTATTTTTGGATCAACTGGGTTTTTAATACTTAATGCTATCTTTTTTGCCCAATGGATTGTCATTAATTTAGGAATGATTCCTTCTATTAAACCCTGGGACCCTTTTCCTTTTGGTCTTTTAACAATGATCCTCTCTATAGAAGCTATTTTTCTGGCAATTTTTATCCTAGTTTCTCAAAACCGCTCTTCATATATCAGCTCACTAAGAGAAGAGGTACATTTGCAGGTTAATCTAATAGCTGAGGAAGAGATAACTAAAGTTTTACAACTCTTAGCTGAGATGAGGCGCGAGATGGGAGTTAAGAAAAAAGATAGCGAGCTGGAGATGATGCTTAAGCGGATTGATACAAATTATATTGAAAATAGAATTATTTCTCAGATGGAAAACGCTAAAAATCCAGTTTTATCAGAGCTGCTAAAAGAGTTTCCAGAGTTAATGGTTAAAAAACCAGTTGAGATACTAGAAAAGCCTTTAGAGGAAATGCAAAGTTTAATCTCCCCAAATGCCCAAACTGAAGCCAAACTGCCATCTAAAAAATAGCTATTAAAAATTATGGATATTTAAAGGAATATTTGCAGAATCTACTTCAATTTCATTATCTTTAAGAGTAAATTTTCCATCCATTTTGACAACAAATCTGCCAGATCTGTTTATAACCAGTATTCTTTGAATTATTACCCGGTGAGGATTTTCAATTGAATGCCGGTTGATCCCAAGATCAATGCTGTAACAGATAGCCTGGGGAATACTGTGATTTTTATAGACCTCATTTTTATATAACTCCATAGTACTTCTTTGAAAAACCCACTCGATGTCTGACCAGGTCTTTTGGCCTTGAGCAACAGCTACTATATCCGCTAAAGCCTCCCTAGCATCTTCACCTGCGAGTCTTGTTTTTCCAACTTCATTATTTAGTGGGAGTGTTGCAACAGTTTCTGCTAAAAGTTTTCTTAAAGGTAGGTATTGACTATCTCCATGGGACACAAAAAAGGTTCCATCAATATTTTCACAACCTTGTAGAGTTTCTGCTATCAGGCCTTTTATAGGTTCATTTCTCCAGCCGGGAAATAATTCTAATTTAGTTCTTTCTGCTGATGCTTCAACAAACTCATCAGATATCATTCAGTAATTATACTTTGAATAAACAGCTTTACTCAACGTAGCCTAAAACTTGGTAGATTCTCCCCATAGGAGTAATAGGAAAGTCTTTAGATTTAACACAAAGAGTACAAACATAAGGAGCTTCTTTCCTAAATGGGCTTACCTTTAACCATTCTGGGTGTTCTTGAGCTACTCTTTGAGCCTTTTCCCAAGCCTCCACTGCAGAAGCAGGATAATCTGTAAGGTTTTTAAGTTGCCAAAATCTTTCTAATTTTTCCAAATCTGCAATTTTTAGTAAAGCCTCTGCATCTCTAAATTGCTTTGGGTCTACCTTAGCTTCTTCAGAAATCCTTAAGACATCAACTATAGTTTTAACTAATTGGTCTTCAGCTGAGCGCATCTTAAGAGTGTGGCCGTCTAACTGAACTTGCACTACTTCTTGGGGTGCAAAATTATAATCAAATATATCTATTTTTAGTTTTGTTATAGGATCAACAAGCGCCCAGTAAAATTTAGTTCCTTCGTGATGAAAATGATAGACTAAAAAATCTTTAGTCACATCTGGAGAAACTACATCCAAACTTTCAACCATAATATCTAAATCATTCAAATTAGCCTCAGGAAGCCTTAAGGAGTGCTTTGCTAAGTGATACCTAATAGCCAAACCACCAACAAGAACAAATTTATCCTCTTCAAAAAATCCCAATCCAAAAAATAAAGAGATAATAGACGAAATTTTCCGCTCTCTTTAATTTTTTTCATTGACTACATTGACTTCAATCATTGACCATTCAATAGGTCAATGATTTCGCGTGCTCGGTTGCTGAATTTTGCTTCGATAATTATTTAATAACCTTAAAATTCGTAGCACTATGAGTTTAATTACAATCGAGTCGGAAGCCTTCCAAAGACTTATGAAAAAAATGGAAGAAATTGAAAGCAAGTTAGACTTGCAAAAGGAGAAAACGCCATTGTCAGAAAAATGGCTGGATAATCAAGACGTGTGTCAATTACTTCACGTGAGTAAAAGAACACTTCAACATTATCGGGATGCAGGCATTATTGATGAGATGAATAAAAAAATCAGAAACATTTCCGATGAAATCAAGAAAATAAGAAAAGAAGCAAATGAGGCACACAAGTCAATTCAAGAGAAGGCAAAGCAAAGCCA
>CAZMNS010000031.1:0-6905 GCA_964567705.1 uncultured Gammaproteobacteria bacterium
AGGCCTATCAAGATGGAAGATTTGAAGATATTTCTAACTATTGCATGAAAGATGTAGAACTTGTAAGACAAGTCTATTACAAAATGACTTTTGAAGAAATGCTCTCTGATACTCCAATTAAAGAAAATCTTTTTTAAAGCAAGCTATTGTAATTACCCCATAATTTATTATTATTGATTGGTGAATTTTAAGAGTGTTCTTACATTAACTCTTGTTATCCTCTTGGGTTTTTTGCTTTATCAAAATAACCAGCTTAATAAAAGATTAGGCCTAGTTGAAAATAGGCTTGGTGGCAAAGCGGTTTTAGCTTGTAATGATAAAGATACTATAGAGAAGGTTAGAAAATCTGTTGTCAGGGTTGTGGGTGGATTGGGAGAGGGATCGGGGTTTGCTGTTAAGGAAAATTTGATATTAACTAACTTTCATGTAATTGAGTTTGAACCTAGTCCTAGGATTTTATTTCCTGATAACAGTTTTGAAAATGGAACAATCATTATGGCAGACAAAGTTGCAGATCTGGCTTTGATACAAACAAATAAAAAACTTACGCCTCTTCCTTTAGGTAATTCTAAAGAGTTGCAGCCTGCAGACGAGCTACTAGCTATTGGTTACCCATTTGGAGAGACTTTGGTTGGTGAGTCTACAGTAAATAAAGGTTCACTTTCCGGAAGACGTCATTTTAAAGAAGCAAATATAGATTTTATCCAAACCGATACTACTTTAAATCCCGGAGTTTCCGGTGGACCAATGGTTAATATTTGTGGAGAGGTGCAAGGGATTAATACTGCAGGAACAGGGGGGCTGGGACTTGCTATATCTTCCGAATCCATTAAGCAAAAATGGCTGGATATGGCAATAAACAAGGATTCTTTAAAAGATATTAAACAAATTGTTTTTGAACCGGAAAAAGGACCGCTTGAGGCAGTAACTGCTTTTTATAATTATATAAAGGTTAGAAAAATGCATGAGGCTTTTGGATTGATGTCCGATCATCTAAAAGCCGGTTATGAATATGATCAATGGATAAAGGGATACCAACCTAATTTAGATACATCAGTTATATCTATAATTAAAGACAAAGATGATGAAACTTTTGTCAAAATTAAGCTATCTACAAAAGATTTAATTGAAGATGAGATAGTAAGCAAATACTTTGAAGGAACTTGGGAAGTTAGGGAGATTAATGGTAAATGGCAGCTTTGGGACCCTGAAATAAAAGAGGTTATAGATCCACCTTATTCTTGGTTTTTTGAGTAATTTTCTACCTATTTTTTTAAATCATTCAAAACTTTTACACTTTTTAGAGAACTTTCGAGGATTTTTTCTAGGTATAGATGCAGGATTCTTTCTAAATCACCACTTTGCTCGGGGCTAATATTAATTTCTCCAATACTCTCCCAACTATTATACTCAAATCTTTCTAGCAAATTTTTCTGTTCGGAGGTTAGATCTTTAATGGCATCTACTGACCAAAATCCCAGTAAGCTTAAAAGTTTAACTTCAAAGGCTCTTAAAAATATCTGCCGAGGATTTTTTTCTAAAAGTTTTAAAATAGCTATAGTTAATTCATAAACATTCGCTGTTTTTTGCTCTTCAGGAGTTAGCCTGTCTACTAGTTCTAAAATATGAAAAGCGTTAGTAGATAAAGTTAAATTTGCTTTTATTTTAGGAAAAGTCTCAATAGACTCTGCCTCAGATAAGTTATAATTTTTAGCTTTAAATAAGTGTAGCTTAACCATATTTAAAAGCTCAATATTTCCAGCTCTTCTACTAGTAATCCTTCTTACTCCTTTAGCAATAATAGATATTTTGCCAAATCTTGGAGTAAGTGCTGTTAAAACTCTATCCGCCTCCCCAAAATCTTTTCTTTTTAAAATTAATCCTTCAGTAGTTAGAGAGGGCATAGCAGCTAAAGTTTACCATTTTGAACATCAGCTGGTATTTAGCTTTCCACCTTTCAGGTGTAGCCTCAAACTAGATCTCTAACTTTAACTCTTTATCTGAGTTTAGGTTAAATTTTTCCTTGAGTTTCCCATCTATTTTTACTGTATACTCAAAATCTTTAGCTCCTGGTTGTCTTTGAATTAATATTGGGTACTGCCCATCTTGCCCGTAATTTTCTGGCAACTCCCACTCAAACTCTAGCCTTGTTGAGTTTTGTGGTCTAACCTGGATAAAAGCCTCAAAATAGGTCTTATTTAAAACTTCATCCTCCTTAGTAGTTACATTAACCTCTGAACCTTTAGAGCTGATTAATTTTGCCCCCTTTGGCACATAAATTCTTACATAATCTCTATTAATCCCATTTAACCATCTATCATATTTTTGTGGGTTGCTATACTCAATGGTCAGCTGATTTCTGCTTTGGTTAGAAACATTTAAATTTAATTCTACTTTTTGAGTCACATAAAGATTGGACTTTCCTCCTGCAAAATTAGCATCATTAATATGCAAGTAATCTCCATCAAAGTCTTTGATACTACCTGTCCAATTTAGTTTAGATAAAGCTTGTTGAGTTTTGTCATCATGCATATAAAAAATTACATGCTTAGAATTAGCTAACTTTACTCCTACATTAATAAACTCTGGCAATTTATCTGTAGCTGAACCTAGCGACCTGGCTAAAATTTGCTGCATTAGGGTGCCTAAAACAGCTTTTCTGTCTTGTTCCCCGCGCTCAATAATTTGCGCATAATTTTCTAGCTCATAAATCACATTTGGACAGTTACACCTTTTATCTGTATCAGCGCTAAAAGTAGTCCCAAATACCTCAACTGGACCTGTTATTTTAATCAAATCTTCCACAACTTGTGAGTCTATTAAAATAATTCCATCAAAAGGCAAACCCTGGCCTAAAAGCTGATACATTCTTTCAAACTCACCCATTGAGGTAGGTACATCTGGTGAGATATTAGAATCCCTCATGCTCCAAGCAGTGCGGGGCTTACCAGTGACTTCTGGCAAATATTTAACAATAGGTTCCGGAGGAGTAAGCGGGCAGATTTTTGAAACACAAGCAGCTAAAAGCTTCTCGTCTAATCTATAAATATCATCAGATTGGGTGGTAGAAAGCCTTCCTTGATTTAAGTTTAAAGTAGCAAAAGCAGTAATAAATCCACCAGTTGGGCGGATCTCTTTGTCATTTTGGAAAAGTAACAGGTATGTTTTACTTGAAGGTGAACCTAAGGCAGAAGGCGCAACATCAAGTGCATCTTTGGCTTCAGTTACGGCAATATGGGCTCCAATAATAAAATTTTTGGCTGTATCTACTCTTGATCTTAAGCTTCTTCCGCCTATTTTTTCTGGATATTTATTTACATCTATCCCTGCTACCTCTTCTCTAGCACTTTTAAGCTCAGGCTCAATCTCGGCGATCTTAGGGTTAATAATGTCTAATATCTTTACAAACTGAGCAATCTTGTCTTGACCTGGAGTAGCTTGACCATTAAACCCAAGTTCACTCTTATGAGGCTCAAGAGTTTCAGCAATTTTCTCAGCTGCTGTTAGTTCATATTCGCCGGCTGCCCCAAACTTTTTAGCATCAGAGTAGTAACTTCCAACAATAGGGATAACTCTAACCCAAAATAGCCAACCTAGCGAGCTATTTAAGCTATGGGTTGCCTCTTTCATCTCTATTAGGTTTTTTTTAATCTCATCTAAGTTATTATTTTTGGCAGCCTCCTGAACTTCTCTGGCATTAACCAATACTTCCCTTGAAGAATTGTATGCTCCTCTAACAGGCAGATAGGTCGCTACAGCTAGTAAAGTTAAAACTACTAATGCTCTGACCATAAATTTTTTAGAAGCCTTAGGTCTTCTTAATCTTGAATAGTCCATTCTTTCTAGTTTGTGGTTTAAATTGGCAAATTTCATAGCGCTCCTTTCCTAGTTAACACAGCTGGGATTGTTCTAAAAATAAGGAAGATATCATAAAGGATTGAGCGTCTTTTGATATAATTTGCATCAATTTCAACCCTTTTATCAAAATTTATACTTGATCTTCCTGAAACCTGCCACTCTCCAGTCAGTCCTGGTTTAGCAGATAAAATTATTTTAACAAATTCTTTGGATTTAGGGTATTTTTCTTGTTGTTCTTCTAACTCAAAAGGATAATAAGCACGGGGCCCAACTACACTCATCTCACTCCTTAAAATATTAAGAAATTGAGGCAGTTCATCAATTGATGTTCCCCTGATAAATCTACCCACACTGGTTATTCTTGGATCTTCATTTAAAGGTAATTTATAGCTATTTCTCTTATATTTCTCTAATAGATCTTTATACTTTGGATTATTATGTAAAATTTCATGAGCTCCTATAAACATTGACCTAAATTTATACATTCTAAAAAGTTGTCCATTTTTACCTACCCTCATTGGAGTATCAGCTAAAATCGGTCCTTTTGAGTTAAGTTTTATAGCAATTGCAGTTAGAATTAGTACTGGGGAAAATAAAATTAATCCAAAAATAGCCCCGAAAATATCTATTAGCTTTTTAATACTATCGTAAATCATTTTGGGTGTATCAGAAATATTACTACAATTTTGACAACTGAAATTTAAATTCCTTTAAAAAGGCTTCCTTAGAAAATTTAGCTGCATTTTTCTTTAAAACTTCATGGTCAAAATTTAATTTTTCAAACCTTGATATTGCCTCTTTTAAACTTTGGCTGTCTTGAGAAGAAAATAAAATACCTGTTTCCTTATCAAGTACGGTTTCCAAAACTCCTCCGGCGCCAAAAGCTATAACTGGTTTTCCCAACACTTGCGCTTCAAGTGGTGTAAGACCAAAATCTTCCTCACCAGTCACGATTAACGCCCTGCAGCCAGCAATTAATTGAACTAGTGCTGACTCAGAGACATTTTTTAAAAATTCAATATTCCCTTTAGATATATTAACTAATTCTTTTAACTTAGGTCCACCCCCAACTATTTTTAACCTCTCCCCGAGCTCGTTAAAAGTTTTAACTGCGATGTCTACTCTTTTGTAGCTTGTTAGTCTTGAGATTATTAAGTAGTAATTCCCCTCAAAAGATTCACATTTAAAGTTTTCTAAATCTACAAAAGGATAAACTACACTAGATTCTCTCTTATAGATTTTTTTGATTCTTTTTTGGGCATTTTTAGAGCCAGCTAAAAAATAGTCTACTCTACTAGCAGATATCTGATCGTAAACTCTTAAGTAACTCAAAAAAGGAGCTAAAACTTTTGGGGTTTTCTCACCTGATAAGTTCCACAAAAATCTGGGAGGAGTGTGGATGTAACAGACATGTTTAGTATGGGGCTTGGTAATAATTGCTTTAGCAAGCCTGGTGGTATGAGAGATTACTAAATCAAACTGGTCAAAATTGAACTGCTCAAAAGCTATTGGGTATAAAGGCAAAAATGCTTTGTAAAAAGATTTCCAACCAGGAATTTTTTGTATAAAGGAAGTGACAACTTTTTTATTACCAAAAGCATTATTTAATAACGGGTTAGAACGGTCAAAAACTGAAGTATATATTGGAGCATCAGGAAAGGTCTCAGACATTGCCAATAAAACTCTCTCTGCCCCACCCCATTGAACCAGATCATCATGCACAATTGCTACTTTCATAAAATAGGTCGGTAACAAAATATCCCACGTGGGCAAAATTGTTACACAGACTGATATACTTTAAGGGTTTCTTTAGCTAATTTTTCCCAGCTAAATAATTTATATCTTTTTAGTCCCTTTTTAATTAAATATTCTCTTAACTTTTGATCATTTAAAACTTTAGAGATTTTTTCTGCCATATCATCAATATTATATGGGTCAAAATAAAGGCAAGCTTCTCCTCCTACTTCAGGTAATGCAGTTTTATTTGACAAAACTACCGGACAAGATAGAGCGAATGCTTCTAAAATAGGTATTCCAAAACCTTCAGAAAATGATGGAAATACAAATGCTTGAGCATTTAAATAAAGTGTTGTTAACTGCTCATCTGTCACAAAACCTGTGTAGATAATATCTTTATGTTGATACTTGACTTTAATTCTTTCCAAAAAAAAGTCATCAGTTCCTGCAATAACTAATTGTAAGTATTGGTAATTATTTCTCAATTTTAAATATGCTTCAATTAGACCTTCTACGTTTTTGTGTGGATGTGTATTACCTATATAAAAAAGGTAAGGTTTTTTTATTGAGAATTTTTCTAAAATTTCTATTTCTTGATTTTTTGTTAATTTATTTTTCATTTTTATAAAATCTCTACCTCCACTCTCGTAAGTTACCTCTATTTTTGACTTTCTAATCTTAAATCTTCTGATAAGTTCATCTTTTACAAAATTAGAAACAGTAATAATTTTTTTACTTTTATTAAATGCTTGAAACATAACTAATTTGTGAACTTGATGTTTTATCTCATAATAAAGTCTATTGTGCATACTGGCCCTACTCATTTTAAAATCATAATGAGTTAAATCATGAAGAGTCACCACAAATTTGCCATTGTAAAAAACTGGAATATTGAAATGAGGAAAATGCATTAAGTCTAGTCTGTATTTGTAAAGTACAGATGGGAATGAAATCTGCTCTTGAAATGAATACCAATTGAAATCAGCTTCTACTTTTTGAAAATTTTTATTTTGAAAATCTATAGAATTTAAATCACTTTTTTTCAAGAAAACAAAATACTCATTTTCTTTATCTAGTTCAACTAAATTATTTAAAAGGTTAGTAATATATCTCCCTATTCCTGAAGCATTTATCATCCTAGCATCAATCCCAATTTTCATACTAATCTCCTAAGGCCTTTATTGCTTTTTCAAGTTTAATTGCATGACCTGATCCATAAACAATAAAAATATTTTTTCCTTTTGCCCATAATTTTTTAATCTCAGAAAGAATATGTTTATCCCTAATAATAGAGCTGGCTGCTGAAACCT
>CAZMNS010000032.1:0-4954 GCA_964567705.1 uncultured Gammaproteobacteria bacterium
GAAGGAATTTTTCCGACAGTTACTAATTTAGGCGGTTTTTCATTATGTGAAAGTACAACTACTTTCACGGAAGATTGACCTATATCAACACCAGTTACATATTGGGCAGCCATAGTTTAAGTATATAGTATATGGTGTGTAGTATATAGAGATAAAACTAATACAAAAACCATTCACAAAATACTAAATACAATATACTATTTTGCTTGGTATGTTCCCTTAATAACTGAGAATGACCCTTGTGGGCCTGAGGAGAAAAATGTTCCAGCTAACCCTTGATCATAAGTAATATCCAGCTGTTGACCTAAAGATATTTTCCAAGCAGTAATTTCAGTTAAATCATTCTGCTGTTCTACACGAATAGTGCCAAAGTTTGAATAGAGCACTCCAGTATTTCCCTGTTGCTGGAGGTGAATTGCATATCTTTGCTGGGGATCGTCCTTAGAGTTAAATTCTGAAACTAATATTAGAAAGCTACCGTTAGAACAACTGTCTTGAGCGCAACTTCCTTGCAACTTATTGTGTTGGTTTAAAACAGACAGACCATCTACAATAAAGACGCCACTTGATGTGCCATATGAGCTGTCAAGTCTTAACTTGCTCTGCTGATTCATTGTAAAGTTTCCGGTAACCCAAATTGGTGACTGAACATTAACAGTGCATTGTTGAGGCAAAGTTATATTGCCAATATATTTCCCAGAAACTAAGGTTGTAGGACAGTTAGTAATATCACCTGTAAAAATTTGGGTATCAGCCTGATCTTTCCACTCATCTATATTAGCTTGAGATATAGGCATTGGTAGCGCTTGAGGGTCAGGTGAACCTGGGTATTGGTTTGAGGCAGAGATATTTTGAGCAGTTTGAAAATAAGCATCCCCATCAATAGTTAAATCAATCAAAGTATTGGCATGAGCATCACCACCAATATCTACCTCGTTATCTCCTCTAATATAAGTATTAACACCTCCAACAAAAATTTTAAATCCTAAGTCTCCTGAAATTGTACTCCAGACAGGATTACTAGCCTGCCAATTAGCAGAGTACTTTGCTAAACAAGGAGGTGTGGAGCTACAAGTATAACTTTGCAAGCTATCTTCTGACCAAGACCAGTAATTATTAGTATTGCTGGTGGTGTCTATCATTAACCAATAAGTTTGACCACTTGTTAAAGTTGGTGAAGAAGTAAAAGTTACCTCTGCAAACCCATACTGGCTAGTTACTAAACTAGCATACAAAACTCCTTGAGCTAAAACATTATTTTTATTTGGACTGCCGTTACTGTCTTCTAAAATTCTTACTATCACATTGGGAGGAGACCCTATTTTTTTTAAATTTAGCGCTACTTTATTAACAGTATTTGTTTGAGTCACTTTAAAACTTTGAGATACATCTAACCTGTTTTCACCAGAAATATTTTTACCAAATAGATAATCACTGCAATTTAGGCCGCTGCAATCATGCTCAACATCAGGAGTTGATTGAACCCCTCCGGCTACAAAAACATCACCTGATATATTTGATTGTAGATCTAAAATCACATTACCGTTAGAATAAATACTTCCTATCACATCCCCTTGCTGCTCCATATATAATCCACCATCACCAACTTGGATACCATAATTGAAAGAAACCCCAACCCCTTTTGAAACCTCTATAGTAACGCTTCTTTTAGATTTAGAGGTTTCTTTATTTGGAATATAACCTGTTGATTGAATAATACTGGTTGAGCTATCTTTGGTAGTCACAACTACCTCATAAGTTCCATTCCCAAGTTCAGTTTCAGTTTCGCCGTTATAACTTCCACCTGAAGCATTCATGGTAGCAACAGCTTTATCTATACCTGCCTCAGCTAAATTTAAAGCTTGCATGGAATCTAGCGAATAAGAAGTGTTTTGTTTAAAGATCAAGGCATTAGAAGCTATTAAAACTGTATTTATGGTTACAAGCACTAAAACTATAGTTGCTAATATAAACATAGATTTTTAATTTTAATCATTGCGTAAGTTAACCTCGCTGCTGGCACTACTAATTTTTTCTTCTAAACCGATCTTTTCTGATACTTTTAAAATAAAGTTTACTTTAGTCGCTGAGGGCGGACTGACTTGATTATTATCTTTATCCAGATAATTAAAGGTTACTTGCGATAAATTAGTTAACAAAGTCTCTTCATCTTGGATTCTAGTGCTAGGAGAAGTAGGGAAGAGATATTTTTTTAAAATTCTAGGATTTGAAACTTCTTTACTAACCACTACAAAATCAAAAATATCCGGGATTGCTTGATCGTTTGTATCTATTGCAGGAATTTTTATAACTAGGGTTGAATCATTAGTGATGTATTGCGGAGAACTCTCGGGATAAGAAGAAGCAATTGAGGCGCCTGAGCGAATAATTGATTCTAATTTAGCTGTTGAGTTGTTAAGAGTCAATCCTTGATTAACCTTAGAACTCTGATCATAAAAAAGACCATTATTTGAAACTAGCAGCTGAATTAATAAAACACCTATTGCCGCAGAAACAGAAGTAACAATCAAAATTTCAATCAAACTAAATCCCTTTTTGGTAATTATTTAATCCCTCCTTCTCCAATCATAGTCAGCAACTCTACAGTTTCTTCCTCACTTCCTTCAAGCCACTTAACCTTAACTGTGACCTGTTTAACCTCTTCAGTATTTGTACAAATTGAAACTGGACAATCTTCTACTACCACTTCACCAAAACCTGAAGGCAGAGAGTTTAGTCCATTATCACTAAATGCGCCTGATGCCAAATTTTCATAACCTCTAGCCCTTAAATCCTCAATCTTTTTTGAGGCAATATCCTTAGCTAAGGAGTTATATCTACTACTTCCTATTAGGTTAATTGAGGGAGGAAGGTTAAATATTAACATCACCACAAAACCAATAATCAGTAAAACCAGTAATATCTCAATTAGAGAGAATCCTTTATTGTTTTGTTTATAGTTCATAGTTTATAGTTCATAGTGATTGCCATGAACCATCAGCTACCAACCACAAACTATTTAATAATGTCTCCCTCAGAGTAAATTGCAAAATCAAAAAAAGGTAGTACAACTTCTCTTTCTCTAAAAATAGTTAGTTTACGCTGAGTCTGACCTGATGTACCAATTGAAGTATAAATTCTGGCTTGTGCAGGTAGGGGATCATTATTAAGTGGTTCTAAAGCAACTCTTTGAGCAGTTGTTGAGTAAAGTATTCTGACCCGAGCTAGGATAGGAGTGAGACTTGGACTATAATTGATAGTAACCCGGCAATAATATTTACTAGTTGAACCCATTGGAGAGAGGTCTGACTGATTACTACAAAGATTACTCCCACCAGAGATTAAAGTAAAGTTATTACTGCTAACCCTTGTGGCATCAGAGTCAAAATAATATCTCTCAGATGAATAATTATTTCCCTGTGCAGCAACAACTATCACCTCAACAGCTGGTTTGATGCTTTCAGGACAACTCCCTTCATCACAGTTACCAATATAAAGTTTGAAACTAGACTGTTCATACTCCGCTCCTAATGTATCAGGATTTGCTAACCAGAAATGGGCAAAGTCAGCTCTGGTGATTGGTGGGTACTCTAGCGCATTCATTCCTACTGGAAGCTGACTAACACTAACATCAGCTTTTGATTCATTGTCCAAATTAAAAGAGGTGGAAGATGCTGTCAGCAGTGCTCTTTCTAAACCAGCTTCTGCAGCAGAAAAAGCGCGAGAGGATTGTTCTACCTTGGTTGCTGTTGAGATATCAGATATCGAGTTTTCAATAATTGATAGACCAATAGTTAAAGCAACTAGCATTGACAAAAGTAAGATAATAATTACTTGTCCTTTTTCTATCATCTCAGTAGCTGAATTGATGTCTGAAAATAAATTGGATCAATAGTCTCACTAAAGCTGTCACCTGCTTCAAGCATTGGCTTCAAGCTAAACTTAACTGTCACTACATCCTTAAATCCAGTTAAAGAATCTAGTTCAAATGTACCATTAGTAACTGATATACCTGAGGTCTGGCTGATAATTTCAGTTTCACTGCCTGCTTGAAATGTCGGATCACAAACCTCTTCACTAGTCACATCTTCTGTAGTTGGGGTTGGGATATCTTTGGTAATATAACCGTTTAAAGGGGCAGACATATTTTCATTATAAATCTTTACCCTAGTATATTCTCCATCCTTCACCACAACTAATGTTTTAGGCTCATTGGAAGTAAAGATACAAACTACATCATCAGCATTCCTGATTGTTGATTCTAAAATTCCTAAAGTGTTTTGACCATTTTGCTTAATATTAGAAATTAAGCTTGCTTTATTGTTTCCCAAAAAGACCTGATTTAAAAATTGGGCAATAATAATACTGATTACCGCAAAAACAGATACAGCTATCACAACTTCGACTAAGGTAAATCCTACCTGCCGGACAACACTAATTTTAATTTTCGACATCATAATTTGAAAGAATTGTTAAAAGCTCAGACATGTGTTTTCCAACCGAATCCTCCCAACTAACTGTGACCAAAAACTTTTTCTCATTAGACTGACTTAATCCAATTATCACTTTTCTCTCAAAAATATTATTAATACTTTGCTCCGTTAAGACAGTATCTGTTGTCATCTGACAGATGTCAGGATTAGGTGGAATGGTGTCTGCTCCTAAATAGGTAGTTTTTTCATCACCCAAAGACCAAATTAAATCTGGCTTTTCACGCCAATAATAAACTACTGTATTATCTATACAGACTGGTATATTCTTATCTCTTAAATCTTTAATTTTTTCCACTGCTTCTTGAGCAAGTTTAGTTGCCTGAAGTTGATTCTGGGCAAACTGGCTATTTCTTAAACCTATTAAAGTAGTGATCGCTAAAGCTGCTATAACCAATACCGCCATACCAACAGCTATCGAGGCTTCCAAAAGCGACTGTCAATTCTCATTAAATTTATTTTGT
>CAZMNS010000032.1:4964-6760 GCA_964567705.1 uncultured Gammaproteobacteria bacterium
AAGAAGCATTTTCTGAAAGAAACAGCGGACTCTTAGTCCGCTGAGATTCATTCTTCATAGATTGCTCCTCCTTTATCTATTTTAACTACAGATGTTTGATTAGAAACCGTGCTTGTCAAAGTAACGCTAAAGATTTGCGATCCTAAATCAGGACACACAGTCGCATCAGGATAGGCAACTGACCCGTTTGAAAATTGAATTACTGGAGAGTTTGCTCCACAATTAGTACTGACCATAGTTGAAACAAATTCTACTGCCGGAGCGGTGTAATCTGATCCTGTTTCGCAATCAGCTTTAACCGTGTAACCATTTGAGTCAAACTGAATACTCCAACTTAAAGCTCGAGAAGCTTGACAAGTTACTTTATTTTGAGCATTAGCTTGAACTTGTCTTATTGCAGCAACTAACTTTTTAACATCTTTTTGTAACTGCTGCTCAGTGTTAAACCTTCTAAAGTTTGGTATGGCAACTAAAGTGACCATCGAAATTATTCCTAAGGTGATTAAAATTTCAATCAGCGTGAAACCTTTGGGCATTACTTTTAAGGTAGCACACTTAAAGTGGTTCAACAAGAGAATCTAGGGTTGAATAAGCTCAAAATTATACCCTACGATAGTGCTGCACTGAGCATCATCAACTGCATCCGTTACCTCTAAATTAGCGTATAAACAATACTGCAAACATTTTGAAGTTTGGTTGTCACAGTTTGCTGGTAAGGCTGCATAAAGGTAAGGTGTTGTCAGTGAGCTTGGATCTTGAGGAATTTTTGACAGATAAACTTTTGTATCAGTAGGTGTGTTAGGATTACCATCACTGTTAGTTAGTTTTCCATCACTATCAGAAACTAGATTAAACTGAAATGGGTAAAAGTTTTGATCAGCATAAAATTGCTGCAGGGCAGACTGAACTTGCCTTAGGTCAGCTTGCCTTTCCGTATCTCTTGATGATTTTTGAATAGAAGCACTTGATGAAACAATCACCCCAAAAGCAATAGCAATAATAGAGATTACTACCATCAACTCAACCAGAGTAAAGCCTTTATTTAGAGTCATCTTTGATTTGTTCTGCAATAAAAGTTAGGTGTGCCTTTTTCTAAGTTTGTACAAATAACAAAGGCAGTAGCATTATCAACAGGACTATCTGTATCTACAGTCTCATCATTTTGGCCACAATTACCTTCTTGCGACCTAACACAATACTTACATAAGTTACCCTGACAAGACGTTTGATTATTGCGTGGATCTTGGGGAATTCCGCCTCCAGCAAAATCGCTATCATCTAAAGAAGTGTACTGACCTGTTGCTCCGTCATGCTTGGTTTCCAAGGCTTTAGAGATAGAGTCAATTTCTGATCTTCTTTGTCCATCTCTAGCTGACTGCTGGGTATTTGAATAAACATTAACAGAGATAGTTGCCAAAATAGCTATTAAAACAATTGTTACTAAAAGCTCAACTAAACTAAAACCATTTCTAGATTTTTCAGGCATTACTTTTAAAATACCATAGTTTAGGGTAATAGTTTAATAGTAAGATACCAATTCAGAATTTTCTCTCCCCAAAACATTGCCACAATACTTCCAACAGCCAGGAAAGGGCCGAATGGAATTGTTTCCCCAAAAGCTTTTTTTCTAAGAAGAAGTAATCCTACCCCAATAATTGAACCGAGTAAAAACGCTAAAAGTACTGCGATGATGGCTTTTGGAAATCCTAAGGCGAAACCGATAAATATTCCCAGTTTTAAATCACCGCCACCCATTCCTTTTCCCTTTGTTAGATAAATTATCACCCAGAAAAACA
>CAZMNS010000033.1:0-6714 GCA_964567705.1 uncultured Gammaproteobacteria bacterium
TTTGTGTACACGATTTTTTTCTTCATAGATTTTTTTACCTTTTCTCCAATAGCCTGCACCGATTATATACGCTAAATCTTTTGCAATTACACGCTTTGGATCAATGAACGCATATTGAGCTGTTTCAAAATTAACTCCGTGCTTTTTAAGATTCTCGTCGTTTTTATCCTCATCCCATTCAAATGATATGTTCATAAATATATTACCATATTGCCATATATTTTGCCATACCCCAAAATACAACCATCAATCAATATATTCATCATAATACTTTACTATGCATTCTTAAACTCAAATAAAGATGGAGTTCTGTCAGCAGATGCTCCTCAAGGTTTAGTAATTGAACTTCTTTACCCCTGGAGCATATTTGAAGACTAAAACTAAGTCAGTTCTGCTGTTATAATTACTTAGATGAACTGGGTAGATTTAGTAATTTTAGGGCTACTGTTATTTTTTGCATTAGAAGGTTTAGGTAGAAGTTTTATTGCTGAATGGCTAGATTTTTTCTCCTTCCTTTTAGCTTTCTTTTTGTCCCTAAGATTTTATAATTTATCAGCCCAAATTTTTACAAATAATTTTCAAATTCCACACTCTTTAGCAAATGTTTTAGGCTTTATTGCTGTCTGGTTTTTGGTTGAAACATTACTGATTATTGCTCTGCAGTTAATTTTACCCAGGCTGCATATTTTGAGAAAGATTAACAGTTACCTAACCCCTTTTTCTGTTATCCCAGCTATATTAAGAGGCTTAATATTTATCTCTATAATTTTAGTTTTACTAGGCACATTCCCGATTCAACCAGGTATAAAATCTGCGGTAAATAATTCTATTATTGGTTCACAGATCTTAGATAGGACACATCAGCTTGAAGTACCGCTAAAGCGGGTTTTTGGAGGAATAACTCAAGATACTTTAACCTTTTTGACTATAAAGCCACGCTCTGATGAGAGAGTAAATTTAGGTTTTGCCACTGCTAATTTTAAAGCCAATCCTGAACTTGAACAGCAGATGATAAATTTAGTAAACAATGAGCGGACAAAAAGGGGCTTGCAAGGATTAAGATATGACCCTTCTTTGCAGAAAGTAGCCAGGATTCACAGTGAAGATATGTTTAATAGAGGTTATTTTTCCCACTTTTCTCCTGAGAATAAAACAGTTGCCGACAGAGCAAATGAAAATGGCGTTAATTTTATGGTGATTGGAGAGAATTTAGCTTTTGCACCAAGTTTAACTTTAGCCCATGAAGGACTAATGAACTCTTCTGGCCATAGAGCAAATATTTTATCTCCGGAATTTAATAAAATTGGAATTGGTATTATGGAGAGTAGAGACTATGGTCTAATGATTACCCAGGTATTTTCGGATTAGATTCAAATCACTAAATTATGGTTAGAAGAAATCAACTTATCTTATTAGGCATCACTGTTGTAACTCTTGCAATAAGTGGTTTCTTTTTTTATCAGGGATTTACATCTGCAAATAAACCCACTCAAGTTATAGAAAAAGAAGTTCCATATAAAGATGAGCAAGTTTTGGGGCAGGAAAATAGCGGGACTTTAGCTAAAGACAGCTTTAAAGTTTTAAAAGTAGTTGATGGAGATACAATTGAGATAGATTATTATGGTCAGGAAATCTCAGTGAGGTTTATTGGGGTAGATACCCCAGAAACAGTTGATCCAAGGCGTCCTGTAGGCTGCTTTGGTAAAGAAGCTTCTGATGAGAATAAAAGGTTGCTTCAAGGCAAGGTAGTAGAGCTGGAGAAAGATATTTCAGAGACTGATAAATATGGCAGACTTTTAAGGTATGTTTACTTAAGGTTGGATGACAACAATTTGCTTTTTGTAAATGACTACTTAATTAGACAAGGATTTGGGCAGGCTCTAAGTTATCCGCCTGATGTTAAGTTTAATGATAGGTTCTTAGAAGCTCAAAAAGAAGCTAGAGAAGAAAGCAGAGGATTGTGGCAGAAGTGTTAGTGTATTATTAAATTATGAAAAAATTTGTCGTACAAATTATAGCTTTACTTGTCTTAATTTTTGGGGGATTATATATTACTCAAAATCCAGATTTTAATAATATCTTTCAGAATATCTTATTTAATAGAATAGACCCTAAAACTAACTCTATAGCTAAAGTTAATATTAATCAGCTTATTTTAAATGTAGAATTAGCTGATACTCCAGAGAAAAGGGCTCAAGGTTTGGCAGACAGAGATAACCTGGCGACCGACTCTGGAATGCTATTTATTTTTGATAAAACTGATAAATATAAGTTTTGGATGAAAGGAATGAAATTTCCACTGGATTTTATCTGGATTAAAGATGACACCATTGTTGATCTGCACTCTGATGTTCAACCTATTCCTGAAGGTATATCAGATGATCAGATACCTATCCTAAGTCCAAAAGAGCCCATAAATAGGTTGCTGGAAGTAAATACTGGTACAATATTTAAAAATAATATAAAGGTAGGGGATAAGGTACGATTTCAATGATTGAAAAATTGCTAGAAATTATGAATCCGAGACAAAAACTTGTAATGGACAATTCGGCTGTAAAATTTCATAAACTATGTAAGCTCAGACCGAATTAGTCCAAATTGTAATGAAGGTTCTGCCCATAAAATTAATTAGTAAAGAAGAAAAGGAAGAGGTAGGTGAGAACTTGTATAACCTTGTTAAGTTAGCTCAGGCAAATTTTCCTGTTAGCAAAGGTTTAGTAGTTTTCCCCCCAACTCAAGAGTTTAAAAGAATTTTTGAACATTTTCCTTACCTTAACAGTGAGATTTTGAGCTCAAATAGTGATTTTATTGAGGAAAAATTAAATGAGATCCTAATTTATCCTGAACTTAAGGATGAATTAAATGGTCTTAATGCCCAAAAAATATGGCAAGAATTACTTAAGATTTTTTATTTAGAAGTAAGAAAAAAAGTAGCTAGGGAGCATCACTCTTTTACTAAAAACTGGCTAAGGCCGCAGCCAATACTTTTTTTAGATAAAATTAACGCCTCAGGCACTATCCATATTGACCCAGAGACAAAAGATAGTGTGATTAAAGTAGATAAAGCTCTACCTCCTGTTTTAATGAAGGAGTTAGATGAGTTAGTTTTTAAAATGGATAAAAGGGTGTTTATCCCCCAAATTTATAGCTTTGTTGTAGATAAAGAAAGAATAAAAATCACCAAAGTTACCCCCTTTACACACAAGGAAAAAGTTAATTTGATAAAACAGGTTAAATCATCTTTTAATTTAGAACCACAAAAGAAGAAGTTAGCAATTAAAATCTTTAGTGAAATTGACCAAGCTCAAAACAGTTCAAATTTAGATGGTGTTTTAATAAATTGCAATCAACAGCCACAGCTAGAAAAGGAAATAGAAAGGTTAATTGGAATTACTACATTGCCAGCAGTTTTTAAGCTGCCAGCAGACACCCATACTTTAATTAATAACCAGAAACTTCTAAAAACTGCTGTTAGTGCTTTTTTATTTGCCAGGAATAAAAAGCAGCTGAAGAATTTACAACTTGCTATCCCTTTAGTCAGGTCAGAAGCAGAGTTAATGCAGATAAAAAGAGATCTAGCCTCCCTTGGAGTTTATAGGAAAGGCACTTTAAAGCTTTGGATGGAGGTGGCTGTTCCTGAAAATTTAGTTAATATTGATGAGTATTTAAACTTAGGAATAGATGGATTAATTTTAGAGCTAGACAAGCTCTCTTTATTATTAAGGGGGGTTAAGGAGGAAGATGCGCAGGAGATGAATTTTTATGCTAAAGATATTAAGCCTATACTTCAGTTAATTGAACCTACTATTAAAGCTTGCAGCAAGGCAGGTTTACCTGTACTTGTTATTGGAAAACTTACACTAGATCATGACATGTTAAAGTTCTTAATAGAAAAGAGAGTTTTTGGAATTGTAATAAGTAGTGTTGAAGCAGAAAATTTAAATGAGTATCTTTACTCATTAACTAACAACGCACTTTCTATTTAGCCTAAATTAAAAAGTAAAGTTAACTCTCCTTTAGGATTTTTAGTTCTAAATTCTTCTTGCCAGGCTGAGACAGATTTTTTTGTAACTGACTGATGGATTTTTGTCAGCTCACTGGCAATAATTAAATCAAGATCTCCTAAGATCTGTTTAATATCCTCTAAAACCTTAATTAATTTATGAGGTGCCACCATAATTATAAAAGTAGTTTTGAGCCTGGCATTAATTTCTTTAAGTAGTTCTATAAGTTTTACTCTTTGTCCTTGCTTTTCTGGCAAAAATCCTAGAAATAAAAATTTATCAGGCGGTAAAGAAGATAAAGTTAAAGCAGTAATGACAGAGGAAGGGCCAGGAACAGAGTCAACTTTTATATCAGCAGAGAGTGCTTCTCTAACTAATTTATAGCCTGGATCAGCTATTAAAGGAGTCCCAGCATCAGAGACTAAACTCAAATTTTCTGCTTGTAGAAGTCTGTTTAAAATCTGAGGAATTACTTTTACTTCATTAAAATCATTTAGAACTATTAGAGGTTTCTTGATCCCATAATGGTTAAAAAGAATTGAGGATCTCCTAGTATCCTCACAAATTATTCCATCGCTTGATTTCAATACTTCTAAAGTTCTTAGAGTAATATCTTTTAAATTACCAATAGGAGTAGCAACTATGGTTAACATAAAGTAGATATTAGCAGTGTCATTCTGGCTTGTCCAGAATCACTTAGTTAGGTTTTTCTTGTCTTTAGAAAGTGGATTATTCCTGGAGCTATAGAGATTAAGATTATTAAGCCAATAATTGGGAGTAAATATTTATCTACATCAGGGATTAATGATCCTAAATAGTAACCTGCTAAGCTAACTCCTACAGCCCATAAAAAACCGCCAAAAACGTTATAAAAGAGAAAAGTGGTGTAGTTCATACTGCTAACTCCTGCTACAACAGGCGCAAAAGCTCTGATAACAGGCATGAACCTGGCTAAAATAATAGTTTTTCCACCATGCTTTTCATAAAAAGCTTCAGCTGTTCTTAAATGATCTTTTCTAAACAGAAATGAGTTCTCTTTCTCATATAATTTTCTACCAAATTTATAACCAATAAGATAGCCTATACTATCTCCTAAAACCGCTGCTATAAACACCCCAAAAATTAAAATAGTGATATCAAAAAAACCTTGGGAGGCCAAAAATCCTGCGCTAAATAGTAAACTATCCCCAGGGAAGAAAAAACCTACCAAAAGCCCTGATTCCAGGAAAACCATAGTAAAAACACCCAGATAACCAATAGTTTGGATTAGACTCTTAAGGTCACCGTGCAGGAGAGTTTGCAGATCAAAAGGCATATTCAAAAAATTCTAACACATTTCTGAACTACTTCTAGGCTGAAGCGCAAAATCTCTTTTTACTACTTCTTTAATTATTCCCCTAGCCATACTGACTAGCTCTCGCTCAGATATTGGTTGAATTTGTAGCTCATTTGCAAAAATATTGAAAAGTGTCTCAACTTATTGAAACTTATTTTCTATTAATCTTCTTACATATTCACGGTCCATTCCTCTCATTCCACTAAATATATTTCTTCTTCTTATTTCAGCGCGAATAAATCCTTTTTTAAGTAAATCCCTGTCTCTAATTGGTTCCCCGAGATTGGCATATGTAAACCAACTTGACTCTTTTCCCTTGTATAATTCTAATAAATCTAAACTAGATGCCTCATCAACTAAATCAATAAACTTCCAACCTTTATGTCTCCATAAAAGGCTACGGATTGCATCTAACTGAGTATCTGTATGTTGGGAATCTACCACAATCATATACATAGGTTTTGTAAGATTAAGAAAACCTACTTCCTCAGTCTCATAATCTTCAGGTCTTCTCTCTAAAACTTTTACTCCATATCCTAGTTCATTAGCTGCCCGATAAAAAATGCCGTCTTCATCAAAAGGATCTCCCTCTAATGATGCATTTAGGAACTCATAAACTCTAGTGTGTCCTTGCTGTAAAGCAATTCCTTCTTGTCTACTTTTCTTCTCCCGCTCAGCTCTTTTCCTTTGTTCTTCTAACTTACGTCTTCTATTCTCTGCATACCTTTCATCAGTTCCAGTCCAGTTGGGGGTAAAAGATCTTAAAGTTAGATCTTCTTCACTAAACTCTTCTGATTGTATAGGCTCATTTAATAATAGACGAGATTCAATAGTCGTGTAGATAGAATAATCTAGGGCTTCAGCACTTTGATAAATTGCTATATGATCTCTAAGAGGAGTCTCAATCCCTTTTATTACTATCCTTTGGGCACTTTGAATTCTGTTCACACCAGAGTGTTCACTATCCATTAGATCGGCAATCTCTTTTCCCTTCCCCAAAACCATGAAAGCTATCTCTCTGGAAGCTAAATCTAGCCAATGCCTAATTAGTGCTGCATTAAATGGATGTTTCTCTGAGATAGTCTTTATGCTTTGGGCTAAGGATTCTGAAAGCAAAGAGCCTGCAAGCTCATCTTCAATACTATAATTGTAGGTGCCAAAAACACTATCTAGCCTACCTGATAAACTAGCCTTAAGAATAAGATTATACAGCAGATGACCTAGTGCTTGGATGCGTATTGCTGTTAACCAATCCCCAGTAGTAGTCCAAGCTTCAATTGTATTAGGTTGGTTTCCAAGCTCTCTAGGTGTTGCCATTGAAGCAGTATTCTACTACAGGAGTATGCAACTCACAACTAGTTGTATGCTAAAAGT
>CAZMNS010000034.1:0-6680 GCA_964567705.1 uncultured Gammaproteobacteria bacterium
TTTGGCTTCTCATAAATCCGCTTCATATATTCATCTTCAAAATTAACTGTTCCAAAACCTGTTACATTTATAGTTTGGGGGACTGAGTAGGATTTATTTAAACTGGCTCCTGGATAATAATGAGCTAAAATCGCCTCTGCGCTCTGGCCACTCTCTGCTCTGCCTTTAGCGCCGTATTGACTCATCCCGTTGCGATGAGTATACGCTCCAAAAGAAAAAGCAGCAAATGCTGGAGAAAATCCAGGATTATATGTTGGGGCAGAGTTGGGATCATCAGCTAAAGGCACATCCCCAACAGAGGTAGTAAAAGTACCAGATTTGGCAGATAAAATAGCCTGCTGCCTGGCTGTAAGTTCAGCAATTTTCCCTGTTAGCTCTTGTTGAAAGGCTTGGGCTTTATCTATTTCACCTCCTAAAAACTCAGCGTTCCTATCTACTTGAATTTGCAAAGAAGCTAGACTTGCCTTATCTTTTTCTAGTTTTTCTTTTTCTGAAAGTAAACTTACTACTTCTCCAGTGATAGAAGAGATTACTTTTTGATCTTCTTTAGTTGCAGCCTGCCTGTAGCTTAACTCCCTAAATAATTCTGCTGAGTTTTGAGAAGATAAAATTACTATTAAAGGGTTGGTCAAAAAAGAGCGGATGTAGTATGAACGGACTCTGTTTTCTAACAAAGCTTGTTGGATAGCAATTTTTTCGGTTCTAACTTCTAAATTCTTTTCCTTATCACTAATTTTAAAAGACAAATTTTTTAAACTAGTTTGGATTTGAGCCAACTGTCTTCTAAGAGTATCTAATTGCCCTTCTAGAGGTTTGGTGGCAGCAACAGATTGTTCCCTGGCTTTATTTAGCTCATTAATCTGTTTTTGCAAGTCTTCTACTTCATCAGCTTTAATAGTTAATGGTAGATAGTTTATGGTTAATAGAAAGAGGCTAAGAATTACTAATCCATGAACTATAAACCGTGAACTAAAAACTAATTTGAGTAGGGCAAATTTCTTCATGGTTGTTTAAGATGATAAAACTCCCTTTTTAATATATTCTTTGATTAAAGATTGGTAAGGAATGTTAGTTTCGTTAGCCTTTTCCTTTACTCTATTCAAAAGATATTCAGGAATCCTGATTGAGATAGATCTTGAGGTGGGTTTTAAGTTAGGAAAGCTTACCCGCTCAAAGTCAGATGGCTCTAGATACTCTGAAAGATCTATTCTTGACCAAAATGCTGCTTCCTCATTCTCATTTTTAAATTTAGGAATCTTTAGTTGCTTTTTCATATAATGCCACCTCCTTTCTGTTAATATGCCTGGCTGTGATTATTCTAATTTTATCTCTACGAACTGTATAAGTAATATTCAACAATCGTCTCTTTTTGGTTTTACCAAGTAAAGTAATCCTTGGTTCTATCATTGAGTGTCGCCAGTCTCCAAAGATAACTTTACTCTCATCAAAAAAAACTTCTTCTATTTCTGTTAGAGCCAGGCCATGTTTTTTTGGTTTATCTATATTTCCTTTATCCCACTCAAACTCTACAATACTCTTGTCAACCCTCATGTATATACTAAATTATACACAAAGATTAAGATCAAATCAATTTGTTCTAATAAGTTGCCAGTATTATTTATTTAAGGTAAGAACCTGTTTGCACTTCAGTCTAAAATATTTTACTTCGTGCTCGCAGAATCTTGCCTTTTTTTGGCAAAAAACGTAAGCTGAGATTAATGCCTAGATTAAAATACTTTGGTTTATTCTTGTTGTTTCTTGGAACCTTAATTATTATTCCTAGATTTAATTTAATCCAAGCTGGAACTGGAATAAGCTGCAAAGATAAGTTAGGTACTGATGTAGTAAAAATCCCTAACCCAATAACCACAAGTTCTTCATCAGTAAAATTTGAGTTTACTAATGTTCCCCATGACACAAGCACTTCAGATGATGCTGATTTATATATAGCCTATGACCTATATATAGGCACCAGTAGTGTCGCTGGAGTAACTACAGATAATGTAACGCTTGGTCCATTTCAACCCAATGCAGGAACTTTAGTCTTTGAAAGTTCTGATTCTAATCTTCGTGTACTTGGACCATATAACGATGTTGTTCTAAGATTTTACGATGAGGCAACAGATACAGGACCCACTGATTTTTGCGACTATACATATGAGGTAGTGGCTGCAAGTGGTGGACCTGTTCCTCCTGGAGGAGGGACAAGTACAGGAAGTAGTTGTCCTGTCGGAGCTGGTGGCCTTCCAAGTTGTGCTTGCAATCCTGGCCTCTGGGATCCAAGCACAGAATATGCTAAAAATGTCCCTCCTGGCACAGCCTGCGGTGCGGATGAATGCGAAGCTTCGAGGAGAACAATAATTGGTGGGGACGAACAGATTGTCTGCAAAAAATCTTTCTCAGCGTCAACGTGTGCTACTGATCCAGTTAAAGAGTGTTCTGAGCTCGAAAGGACTGGATATAAGGACGCAGGAACAAGTGGAAAATGTACTTTGGGAGGAGGGGTAGCAGGCTATCGGCCCTGTACAACTGTTGGGGCTGTTGCCTGCCATACTATTTCTGATGATTATAAATGCATGATTATAGGAAAAAGATTAGGTCATACTGCTACTTCTCGTTGTGATATAGCTGGTAGCGGCGATGGCGTAGCAACTGCAATTGGCTGTGTACCCACAAAGCCTGCTCTTTTTATGGCTGCTGTTTTAAGATTAGTAACTGGCGCTGCAGGTGGAATTGCTTTATTTTTAATGATACTTGGGGCTTTTCAGATGATTACCTCAGCTGGGAATCCAGAGCAGCTAAAAAATGGCAGGGAGCAGTTTGTCTCTGCTGTAGTTGGGCTGTTGTTTATTGTTTTTTCTGTTTTGCTTTTAGAGATTATTGGAGTTGATCTGTTAGGTATTCCTGGGTTTGGAACTTAAAAATAACTGATATACTTAAACTATGAACAAGTTCTAATTTCATTATGGAAAAGCTAACCCTTATTACTCCTGGAAATGAATTATTTAATGTTGAGTCCAATTTAAGTGCTGAATTTGATAATGCTAATTTAGCTTTTTTTACCTCAGGGCTGCTTAATATCTTTTTCTATATTGCTGGGTTTTTACTGTTATTCTGGTTAGTTTGGGGAGTTTTCCAGTATCTACTAGCAGGTGGAAATAAAGAAGGTTTAACTAATGCTAAAAAAAGGATCAGGCTGGCATTAATTGGGTTTTTAATAGTTGTTCTCTCTTTTGCTATCTCTCAATATGCCCAAACCTTATTAAATAAAGCTCCAGGGTACCTTAACTTTAATAAAGTAACACCCATTACCACACCAGCACCTATACCATTACCATGAATTTAATAAAAGCTGTTTATGCTGCACCAGTTAATTTAAACCAAGAGTTTGCTTTTGGAGGAATAAGCAGTTTAGGTCAAGCCCTAGGTTATTTAGCACCAGCTGTGTTTGCTCTAGCTGCAGTTATTGTTACCTTCTACTTTTTATTTGGCGCAGTTAAATTAATTATGTCTGGTGGAAATAAAGAAGATGTTGCCCAAGCCAGAGCTATGATCACCCACGCTGTAATTGGTATCCTACTTTTAATCATGGTATTCTTAATCTTACAGTACTTGCCAGAGCTTTTAAGGCTTGGAGGTGGGTATAAAATAGTTAATCCATCATGAAACTTGCAGCCACAGTTGAAGAAGTAATAGGAACGCTTAATCCTCCTGCTCCTGTTAATAGTATTGGTAACGGGGCACAGGGAATTAATAGAATCCTAGATACAGCGGTAGAGTTAATTTTTATGGTAGCTGCAGTAATAGTTGTTTTTATGTTTCTTTATGCAGCAATTGAGTTTATTACTTCAGCTGGAGATAAAGATAAAGTAGCAAGTGCGAGGAAAAGAATAACCTTCTCCGTTATAGGTATAACAATCCTAGCTTTAACATTTTTACTGTTAAGAGTTTTAGGAGGCATCTTAGGAATTAATTTCTTTACTCCCTAATTTTTTTAAACATGAATATCGAAGGGGTGATAAATTTTTCTAGTTTGTAAGATTTGAATACATCAAGTTCATCTGTATAAAGATAATTTCTATTAATAAGCCCTGCTACCAAGTAAACTCTCTCTGGATTGTTCTTTTCTAGATAAGCTTTTAAGGCGTCCCAGTTATAATTTAATGGTAGTGGTTTTCTATTAGACAACCACAATGTTCCTCCTAATTTAGCTTGTTCTATAAGAATGCCGGTTTCACCCTCAACTCTAGGATCTGTTACTCCATCTCTGCTAATAAAAATATGGTGTAGATCATTGATTTTACATTGATTAATAGTATTAAAGTGTCCGAAATCGCTAATTAACAATCCAGTTTCCAGGCTACTTATTTGATTGCAGAAATTTGTAACAACTTTGTTCAGAGTTAGCTGACTGTTTATAATTATAAGACTCATCCAGATATAAAATACTGTGCTTCCAAGTATAAATAAGAATTTATATTTAGAATTCAAAAGATTTAACCCTAGAAAAAAAGCAGTTAAAAAAGGTGTAAGTAAAAATATATAGTGCCTTGCATTTGTGAACGAAGTAAGAAGAAGATGTAGTATAAAAAACAAAAGATTAAAAACAACAAGAGGTAAATATTTTTGATCAAAAATATTTCTACCTATAAAAATTCTAAAAACTAAATAAAAACTTACCAGATAGAACAAAACACCTAATTCTGTAGAGGGGAAAAATAATAGCAGGTTTGGGAATTCGAAAAAAAAGCTATTAGTATACTTTAAATATTCTACCCCATCCCTTAAATAAATCTGTAAGATATTATTTTTTGTAAAAATTTGTAGAAGTATTGTGATTACAGATACTACTGCAGTAATAGTAGTAATCAGAAGATGTGTTCTTTTTTTTATCGTTACAATCCCGATCAGAAAAATGATTGGTATAACTACAAGGGAACTAGGATGAACTAGAGAAAGTAAAACTGATCCCAACGAAGCTAGAAAAACCCATTTGATATTATTACTTTGTTGATACTTTGCATAGCTGTAAAGATAAACGATTATCAAAAGATTCATTAACCCATACATTCTTATCGTATATGCATAGTAGAAAGCAGCTGGAGTAAGGGAGTAAAGTAGAGTGAAAAAGCTAACCAAAGATTCGTTGTTAACATAAATTTTTATTAATTTTCTAAATATAATTATAGAAAATATCCATACTATAAAATTAAAGATAACTATCGATAGGGGTGTGTTGCCAAAAAGAATATAACTAAAATGAATCAAAATATAGTAAATAGGAAAGTTCTGCTCATAAGATAGGATCTTTAGGATATCAGATATTGTTTGTCGAGATATATTTAGAGTATTTGACTCATCAAAATAAATATAAGGATTGTTATATAAGCAAATATATAGAATTAATGAACAAAACAATAAGATTATTGAATAGACAATCCTTGGGAAGAACGGTTTTTGGGTAAGCATAAGTAGTGCATGAACAAAATATGCTGAGTCTGATTTAAAAAATCTTATATAATTTATAAAAAACTTATATATATAACTCCTTTGTTTCATCTGTAATACTTTTTTATCACAAGATCCAAAAGGTTATTAAATCCACTTTTAAAAGACTTTAGTTTTTTTCTTCCTAACCTCTCTGAATAAGGAATGTCTATCTCTGCCCACTTACACTTTATATAGTGTATAGCTTCAACTTTAATTTCTTGAGAAAAACTCATTCTATTAGATCTTAACTTAGCTTTCTTAAGAAGACCTTTCTTAAAAATCCACATTCCAGATTGTGAATCTTTTAATAGGTTATTAAAAAGGATTTTAAATCCTAATGAAAGAGCTTGATTCCCTATTCTATTAATAAGAGGCATCGTAGTTAAGGAAAAATAACTAGAAGTAAACCTATTAGTCGTTAAAAATTCTAATCTATTTTTCTTAAAAAACTCTAAATATTTGGGTAAATCTTTAAGAGGATAGGTTCCATCAGCATCAGCTGTAATTATTATTTCCCCATTTGCTTGCCTAAATCCTGTTTTATAAGCACATCCATACCCTCGTTCTACTTCTCTAATAACCCTCGCACCATTATTTTTAGCAATCTCTGAAGTTTTATCATGAGAGTTATTATCTACCACCAATACTTCTGTTTTATACCCCATTTTCAGTAACTCTTCCAAGGGAATCGATTTAATCGTCTTTTTAATCGCAACCTCTTCATTATAAGCTGGCAAAACTATAGAGATCTTCATAAACAATGTTTAAATCAACACCAGATAGAGTAGGTTATAAATTTTTAAAAGTATACACTACTGACTGATTGTCTTTATATATCTGCCTCCAACCCTCTTTTTCTAGCCTTTCGTTAAACACGCCTAAAGGATTGTATTGGTTAAAAAAATTAGATAGGAAAGTAGGTAGCTTTTCTTGGTAGAATCTTAATTCCTCATCAACACTCCTAGAATCTGAAATCGACCATAAAACATATTTAATATCATACTTTTTTACCATATCTTGAAATTTAATCATTTCATTCTCTTCAATTCCATAAACAACAGCTCTATACTCTTTAAATGCCCAGCTACTTTCTCCCTTTGGTGCTTCCCATCTCCAACTTGGCATCCTACCATCTATAAATACCTTTTTTTCTGGTAGTTTCCAGATTAAATAGCCACCCCAATTATAAG
>CAZMNS010000035.1:0-6617 GCA_964567705.1 uncultured Gammaproteobacteria bacterium
TAGCTGTAGATCATTTTAAGCCAGCAGATTCTTTAGTTGTCCCCGCGCAAGCTTTGGTCGGTGGTTCAACTATGGGTCTTAGAGAGGGAGAAAAATTAACCTTTAGAAGTTTACTTTATGGGATGTTACTTAATTCTGGTAATGATGCCTCATATACTATTGCATTTAACTATCCAGGTGGCTTTGACAACTTTGTTGCTCAGATGAATAAAAGAGCTCAAAATTTAGGGCTAGCTAATACTCATTTTCAAAATCCAGCTGGATTTGATTCAGCTGGTCATTACTCTTCAGCGCAGGATTTAGCCAAAATAGCCACAATTACTATTAATAATTACCAGTTGGCCAAAATAGTTGCTACTAAAGAAACCTCAGTTGGCTCTTTGGATCAAACCAGTTTTCATCATTTAAAAAATTTAAATCAACTGCTTTCTGAAGAAGGGGTCATCGGGATAAAGACTGGTTATACTGAAAAGTCTGGAGAAAATCTGGTGGGATTGGTAGAGAGAAATAATAGAAAAGTGATCACTGTTGTTTTAAACAGCCAGGACCGATTTGGTGAAACGAAAAAGTTAATGGATTGGATTTACAGTAATTTTAATTTTAAATAACTACTTTGCTAAAAACTCATCGGTAATTGCCGGCACATAAGCCATAAAACCCTCTCCTTCAAAAACATAAATAGGTTGAATATAAGGTGCATACTCTTCTGATTGAAAGTAAGCTAAATAAACATTTCTTAAAGAGACTTTAGATGTGGGTGGTTCTTGTAAAATAATACCTTGTCCGTTTTTTAAATCATCAAAAGCTTCAATAACAGATTTTATTTTATATGTTCCAAAATATGTTTGATCAATTGGCCAAAAAGTATAGTTAAAAATTAAAAATTTATCAGGATCTAAACTATCTTTATTAATTGTTGCATAGATTAATCCTCTATCAATATTGCCTGTGGCAATAGGGTATTCTTCAATATTATCTGGCCAAATAGTTACTTGAGTAGTTTGGCTATCCTTGATATTTCCTGTTTCAAAGTTTACTTTAGTTCTGCCTGATTCTAACCCCACTTGGAGGAGGCCTCTTTTAGAAAGTTCTGTTTTAAAAGTAGTTTCCAGACTGCTAGCGCTTAAAAAGGTTGAATCTTTTAACTGCTGTTTTTCTGGTAAAACTTTTCTGAAATTAAAATTACCGCTGTTTAGGTCAATAATAAAAATATTACCCCTATCATCCTGATATTGATATTGAGTTTGGGTAATTAGTTCCGGACCGCTTACAAACCCAAAACTATTAGCTAAGAGAGTTGCTCTATCTGGACCTAAAAGGGTGATAGATAAAGAGGTAGCAAAGTAAACTTTCATTAGTTTAGGAAACTCCGTAGGTAGCTCGCCTGTTGTTGTATCAACAGAATAAGAAAAATTAGAAGATGAGACTAAAGTAAGAGGGAATAAGGGAGCTTCCAAAACTCCAAATCTGTTAGTAGGTTGTTCTTCTATAACAGGTAAATTAGGAAGGTAAATATTGTAATAATAATATCTATATCCAAGCCAGGCTGAAATTCCTAAAATAATAAAAACCACCCCAAAAACCATTGTTTTTTTAGTTAAGACTGCAGCTTGAGTCAGGGTCATAGATTTATTATACAGAACTTAAGATCCTGATATAATTAGCCTGGTATGAATGTAAAAACGAGGATGGCGCCATCGCCAACAGGAAACCTGCATTTAGGTACAGCTTATGCTACGCTATGGCCTTATCTTTTTGCAAGAAAAAATAATGGCCAATTTATATTAAGAATTGAGGATACAGATAAAGAAAGATCAACTAAAGAATATGCTGAAAATATTCTTGAAGGGCTTACCTGGCTTGGGTTTGAGTGGGATAGAGGACCTTTTTATCAGACAGACAGGATGGATATTTACAAAAAATATAGTGACGAACTGCTTTCATCTGGGAAAGCTTATCTTTGTTTTTGCAGTAAAGAAGAGCTAGAAGCCCGGAGGAAATTTCAACAAGTAGAAGGTTTACCCCAAGTTTACTCAGGAAAATGTAGAAAGTTATCTGTAGAGGAGCTTAAAGAAAAAAAAAGTAAAGGGATAAATTATGTAGTGCGGTTTGCCATGCCTGAAGGAAGAGGTAGTATTGAATTTGAAGATTTAATTCACGGGAAGATCTCCATAGAGGCTAAATTAATAGGTGACACTGTTATCATGAGACAAAATAATGTTCCTTTATATAACTTCGCAGTTGTTATAGATGATATTGATATGGGGATTACCCATGTTTTAAGAGGGGATGATCATATTTCTAATACACCAAAGCAGATTGTTTTATTTGAAGCTTTTGGAAAAGAGGTTCCTCGGTTTGGACATTTCCCAGTGATTTTAAATCAAGACAGATCTGGTAAATTATCCAAAAGAACTGGTTCTACTGCTATTGCAGATTATAAAAAAGATGGGTATTTGCCAGAGGCTTTAATTAATTACTTAGCATTACTAGGCTGGACACCGAGTGATGGTAAAGAGATTTTATCTAAGGATGAGTTAATAAAAAAGTTTGATGTTAAGGATATGACTAAAGCAGCTGCAGCTTGGAATCAAGAAAAGCTAGATTGGATTAATGGGGAATATATCAGGATGCTCTCAGATGAGGAGCTAACTAAAAGACTGCAAGAATATTTAGTAGACCATCCAGCTAAAGATAGTATTGCACCTGTTGTGCCTTTAATAAAAGAAAGGATTAAGAAATTATCAGATTTTATTCCTTTAACTAACTTCTTATTTGAGGACCAGGAATATGAGATGAAGGTATTTAATAAAATTAAAACTTCTCAAAAAAAAGAGATCTTAGAGAAAATTTTAGAAAAAATGGTAAAGATGGGAGGGAGTTGGGAGGCAGAGGAGTTTGAGAGTAACTTTAGAGATTTAGCAGATTATTTTGATATATCAGCAGGAGACATGTTTCAATTAATTAGAATAGCAATATCTGGACAATTAGTTACACCACCCTTATTTGAGTCTATTAAAATTTTAGGGGAAGATGGGACTAAAAACAGAGTTAAAGAAGCCATAGAGTTTTTATCCAAAGTTTAGTCCTTTAGAAATATCGATCTTTCTATGCTAAAATTTAGCCTACAATGCCGGGTAGATTAATTGGTAAATCGTCGCGCTCTGGACGCGAAGAATCTAGGTTCAACTCCTAGCCCGGCAGCAAATGTAATTTATAAGGTGTGAACGTAATCCACCCTCAGGGTGGAAACAGTGTGCAATATAAGAATTGGTATACTTTCCACATATGATAAATGATAAAAAGAGATGTGAATGGGCAGAAACGGACCCTTTAAATCTTTCTTACCATGATTTGGAATGGGGTGTACCTATCCATGATGATAAAAAACTTTTTGAAATGTTAATTCTTGAAGGAGCACAGGCAGGACTCTCTTGGACAACAATTTTAAAAAAAAGAGAAAATTATAAAAAAGCTTTTGACTCATTTAATGCAAAGAAAATTGCAAAATATGATTCTAAAAAAGTTAACTCACTTCTTGCAGATAGTGGTATTATAAGAAACAAATTAAAAATAGTAGCAACTATTCAAAATGCAAAAGCATTTCTTGCGATACAAAAAGAATTTGGAAGTTTTAATAATTTCATCTGGAAATTTGTAGGAGGCAATCCAATTAAAAACTCTCTTAAAAATTTAAATGAGTATCCAACTAAGACAAAAGAAGCAGAAGCGATGAGTAAAGATTTACTAGCAAAAGGGTTTAAATTTGTTGGTCCAACAATTTGTTATGCTTTCATGCAAGCTGTTGGCATGGTAAATGATCATCAAGTGCAATGCTTCCGTTATAAGCGAAGCTTTCAAACTTTGTTTATAAGCACCGCTTAAACGCAGTTCTTTAACTGCGTTATAAGCACCGCTTAAACGCAGTTCTTTAACTGCGTTATAAAGAAGTTTCAAACTTTTCCCACGAAAAATCCCGCACGTAGCGGGATCTCTCGAAAACTTACCTTTCGGATAAGTATCTTTAATTTAACACTCGACATTTTTCAAGTCAAGTATTTTAAACTAACTCAGAGTGAACATGTTAAAATATGAACAATGATATACTTAGGTGCTGACCATCGGGGCTTTGAATTAAAGACAAGTTTAAAAAAAAGATTGCTTGATGAAGGCTTACAAGTTACTGATTTAGGAGCAGATCGTCTAGATCCAACAGATGATTATGTAGATTTTGCCCAAAAAGTAGCTGAAGCGACAGTAGAAGATGAAATTAACAAAGGGATTATTCTTTGTGGCTCAGGAGCAGGTGTTGATATGGTGGCTAATAAGATTAATGGGGTAAGGTCTGCTTTAGTATTTGATATTGCCAGGGCTAAACAAGCCAGAGAGCATGAGGATGCTAATGTTATTTCACTTCCTGCTGATATTTTAGATGAAGAGAGCGCTTGGGAGATGGTAAAAATTTTTATTGATACCCCGTTTTCAGGAGAAGAAAGGCATATCAGAAGATTAAATAAGATAGAAGAGATTGAAAAAGAGCATGAAGGATAATATCCAAATCATTCCAGCTATTCTGGCAACATCTGAAAAAGATTATGCAGAAAAACTTAAGAGAATAGAATCCTGCGTTGAGTTTACTGAAGGATGGGTACAAATAGACCTCATGGATAGTATGTTTGTTCAGAACAAAAGTATATCTCCAGAAATAATTGCCAAATATCCAACAAAGTTAAAATTAGAGGCACAGTTAATGGTTGAATATCCAGAAAACTGGATTGATGAATTGATTAAAATAGGTGTAGATAGGATTGTCTTTCCAATTGAAGATTTAGAAGGAATAACTGAAAGGGTAGACCATATTAAAAATCACGGGATTCAAGTAGGTATATCTTTAAACCCAGAAACTAAAGTTGCAAAGGTGTTGCCTTTTGTGAGTACAATAGACTTGATCCTAATAATGTCGGTACAGCCTGGATTTGGTGGACAGGAATTTATTAAAAACTCAATAGAAAAAGTTAGAAAATTAGCTGAAATTAAACAATCCAGTAATTTTGTAATTGAAGTTGATGGGGGGATAGATGATACAGTTGTCAAAGAGTTAGTAAGTGCTGGAGCCGATAACTTAGTAATGGGATCACATTTACTAGATGGAGACATTACGGAAAATTTGGAAAAAATTTGGGAAGAACTCTACCCATACACCCACCCCTAGTTTTAAAAGAATTATCAAGCAGATAGCGGTTTTTGGATACGCTGATACTAATAGAAACGATAAATTATTTAAAAGTGTTGTTGAGGTTTGTAAAAAACTAGCAGAAGCTGGATATGTAGTTGTAGATGGGGGAGGACCTGGAGTAATGAGAGCTGCAACAATTGGTGCCAAACAAGGTGGAGGTAAAGTAGTGGGAGTAACTATGTTTTCAAAAGAGATGCCTAATTTTGAAGGCAAAGATCCCAAAAACTTAATAGATGAGGAGATTAGAACAGATAATTATGTTGAAAGAACACTTACTTTAATGCGTAAAGGTCAGGCTTATTTAGTTTTTAATGGAGGAACTGGGACTATCTCTGAGTTTGGGATGGCTTGGGGTCTAGCTAGAATCTATTTTGGACATCATAAACCTTTGATTCTTTATGGGAAGTTTTGGAAGAATATTATTAAATCTTTTAAACAAAATATGCATATTAGACCTGAAGAAACTCAAGTTTACAAAATTGTTAACTCTCCTGATGAAGTTTTAAAAGCACTTGATCAGTTTGAGGATGAATTAAGAGAAGGCAAGCATAAACATTTAGAAGCTAGTAAAGAAGGAGCATTCTCAATTTAAGCATGTTATCAGACCAAGTAATCAAAGAGTTAGAAATTAAAGCGAATGAGATCCGTCAGGATATTATTAAGATGTTAGTTGAGGCTGGTTCTGGGCACTCTGCAGGACCCCTGGGTATGGCTGATATCTTTACTGCGCTATATTTTAAAATTTTAAACCACAATCCAAAAGACCCAGATTGGAGTGAGCGGGATAGATTAATTTTGTCCAATGGCCATATCTGTCCTGTCCGCTACGCTACCATGGCTCACGCTGGTTATTTTCCTATCTCTGAGCTGAAAACTTTAAGAAAATTGGGAAGTAGATTACAGGGTCACCCTCATAGAGAAGCTTTGCCTGGAGTAGAAACCACCTCAGGTCCTTTAGGTTCTGGTTTGTCACAATCTTGTGGGTTAGCGCTAGCAGGAAAGATGGATCAAGCTTCCTGGAGAGTGATCTGTTTAATGAGTGATGGGGAACAGGATGCAGGGAACACTTGGGAAGCAGTAATGCTGGCTGCTAAATATAAACTCCGCAATTTAACTGCGCTAATTGATAGAAATCATATCCAAATTGATGGATTTACAGAAGATATTATGCCTCTTGAGCCCTTGACTGAAAAGTACAAAGCTTTTGGCTGGCATGTAATAGAGATAGACGGGCACAATTTTGAAGATATTATAGATGCTTTTAGTCAAGCTAAAGCTATCTTTGAGAAACCAACAGTTATCATTGCCCATACCATCCCAGGCAAAGGGGTAGATTTTATGGAGAATGATTTTAAGTGGCATGGAACACCACCAGGAGTTT
>CAZMNS010000036.1:0-6138 GCA_964567705.1 uncultured Gammaproteobacteria bacterium
TATTTTGGGGAGATACCATTACAGATTTGCCTTGATATTGGAAGCGTATCCCAGGCAATTTGGTAGGGATTAAGGACATCGTAACTTTTTTGCCTGAAAACGGAGCAATCCCTTGAATGGTAATAGAATTTTTTAATGTTGAACGAAAACCCTTGTTTATCTTGTTTATCCTATTCATCAATGACAAAAGCTGGATGAGCTAACCTAAATCCTACTTTTTCAGATCTACCTGATACATCATATATTCCTCTTCTTTGTACACCCGCACTAAGAGGACAATGTCCAAAATCTCCTCCTTTAACAATACAATATGGTCCATCTACCAAAGACCCCCATGCCCCACTTGTAGTGTAATAATATCCTAAAGTTAGTTCTTGAACATTACCACCCATATGATATAAACCTAGGTAATTTACTCCATACCTAGGATCATTTAAATCTAGAGTTTCATATACAGATTCCTCTATCAAAAAGTTATGCGTTTTTCCTGGCTCTGCATTTCTTTCTGCTTTATAAGGATACTCCCACCCATACGGAGCTGCAGCGCAAACCCACTCAGGTTCTGTTGGTAATCTAAAAAATAACCCCAACTGTTCAGACAACCAGTGTGCATATCTTAAAGCATTAAAGTAAGTAATATTTGTTATTGGTTGCGAATCTTTTAAAGAAGTCGGTGGTCTAACTCTTTTATGATTAAATTTCTCAAACTGTTCATTAGTTACAGTAAATTTACAAATCCAGAATGGCTCTACATCTATTTCACGGGTAGGAGTTTCATTCAACCTATGGCCTTCAAATCTACATGGTAATGGCTGAGGTGTTCCTAACCTGACCCTACCCTCAGGTACTAATACAAAACCTAGTTCTCGCAGCAAGTCCTCTTGTTTAACTGCTTCTTGATCACTAAAACTCACTCCATTTCTTTCTTCCCATTCGATACCATTAATCTCCATTTAATTAGCAATATTATAGTGATCCCAATACTGTATTTCAAATCTTGTTTATATTATTTCCAGCCTTCTGATTGGTAGACTGCTAGGACAAGTTGGAATCCTTACTCTTTTTAACTCTTTCTCCAGCAAGACAATTGACTGTCTAAGAGTATTAATATTATTAGTAATATTTATGTCAGATGATGACATTACCTCATCTATACCAGTTTCTTTTTTAAAACCGTCATATATAGCAAGCTCAGACTCAGCAAACTCAGGTGTAGATCCTAGTCTTTGCTGCATTCTTTGTTTTCAGACTCCATTATCTGCTAGAACTGATATCAAAATTATTCTCAAACTAGGAAAGTTTGACCTTAAGATTGAAGGTAATTTACTATCATAAACCCCATCAATAATAAAACCACTGCCCCCGCTATGACCCTGAATTCTATTTAAAATCTCTACACTGGCTGCTTCTACTAAAATGTCCTTGCCTTCTTTAGCCAACCATTCCCTTATCCTAGTATATCCGCGGGAAATAGCAAGAGAGTGCAAAACTTCTCGTTCACCAATAATCTGATAACCGCCTCTTTGGCTAAGTTCATGGGCTAAAGTAGACTTACCTGAAGCACTATACCCTGTAAAAAGAAGTATCTACATTATTTTACTAATTGGCCAACTACTTCATCAAGTCCATCAATTCTTTTATCCAAAGAAAAGACTTCTTTTGGTTTAATCCATAAATATTCACTATGATCATCACTTAATTTTATCTTTGCACCGCTCCACTCAACTTTATAGACAATACGTATCGAATGATACTTGATCTTTTTATCTGTCTGCATTATCGCAGAAGAGACAAAGAGTAGTTTACTAACAAAACTGGATAGGCCAATCTCTTCCTGTAATTCCCGCTCCAGCGCTTCCTTTGGTGTCTCGCCAAACTCAAGTTTTCCTTCTGGCAGCTGCCAACACTCTTTGAAACTTCTATTACTGTTACTTCTTTTAAGAAGCAGCAACATGCCCTGTGAATTATTTACTATCGCACTTGCTAATACTAAGAGTCCTCTCTCATTTTTTCTCATCTTGTCAGATTTCTAGCAAATAGTTCAAATTTATCTACTAAATTCTGCATTCTTACCCACACAGCAGGGATGGAACCTTTAGCCAGATCCAAATGCTTGAAAAAAGGGAAAGAATTATAACCGTTTATTTTATCTTCAGCTGTTTCTCTTAGGTCATCCAGCAGCTGGAGTGCAATACCATAACCTTCTGAGAATTTCATAATCTTTTTTTCCAAATCCTGCCGCTTGGATAAAGCTAGGGCATATTTTAATCCTATGGCGATAAAAGTACTGATATGGGTAACCCCGTCTTTATACTCAGAAAAGTCCTTAGGTTTTCTGACCCATAGAGTTTCCATAACATGCTGCTGGTAATAATGATTTTGACTTACCGCTTCCAGTAAAACTTTACTTGCACTCACTTTTCCATTTTGAAGTAGTTTACAAACAGCAAAATTCGTTGCAATGTTTCCTGCAAATACCAGTGAAGCAAGGTAGACACGGTATTTTGGCATTTCATCAACCACATCGTCATGGGTGGTGATAGCAAGCATTAATAAACCCAAAGAAGCCAAATCGTCACTGTCAACTCTGTGACCTAAATCAAACATTAAATTACTACAAAAAACAAGGGGTGCGACTGTAGTTATCCGTTTATCAAGTACTAAAAAAATCTTTTGCAGGTTCGGGTTTGGGTATTGTTTAATTAGTTCACTCCCACAGGCCTTTAATATTTTTTGATATGGGCTAACTCTACCATAAAGCTCTTTAAGTAAATCTGAAGAATGTCCTTGGGGAATCATTTTGCCAATAATACCATGCTAGTTAGCAAATTAAATAAAAGATTATTTCCAGCCTTCTGATTGATAAACAGCTAAGACTAAAACTGAGGTTGGATGATTTTTTATCTGAGTTAAGACTATGGATGACTTAGCTTTTTTAGGATCAAACTTAATATCTCTAAATTCACATAAATCTTTTAAGGAGTTAGCTATTCTTTGTTTAATTTCAGATTGGACTGCTACTTTAGTCTCTCCCTTTACTTCATGTTCTACAAACATCCCTCTTTTATCCTCAAGCTGATACCAGCCAAGTCCTGCAGCAATATATTTTCCCACCTCATCACTCCTCAGTTCTGCTTTAATTACATATAATTTATATCCATATTCTTCTTCAGGGGTTTGATATTTGCCATTTTTTAAAATCTTAGATCCAGGAGGGATAATGGAAGAGAGGGCTATTAAATTATAATTGTAGACCCCTGCTTCTTTTAAAGCTGCATCAAAAGCAGATAGTTTAGTTTCCCCTGTTCCAATACCACTTACAACGCGAATTTCCATAAGTTGAGATTATACTAGATTAATATTAAGAATACAAAAGTTTACCTCTGGCGGTCAACTAGAAAGTGAGCTATTGTATATAGTTTTTGCTTACCTTCTGACTCTTTAAGAAGCGGCTCAAGACTTTCCCAAGCTTCTTTAAATAATCTAGCCATAGTACTCCGAGCTTTTTTCAGCGCTCCTGATTCTTCTATTAGGCTAATTGCCTCATTTATTAGATTTTTATTCTTTGTGTGCATATTTAAAATCTGCCTTAACCTTATTGCTTTCTTTTTTTCTAAACTCTCAAAAGCATAAATTACCAGTAAACTTCTTTTACCCTCAGTAATATCTTCCCCTAGCCCTTTTTTAGCTGATAATTCATTTTCAGTAATATTTAAAATATCATCTTGAATCTGAAATACTACCCCTAAACTTTCACCCAAAGATCCAAAAGCTAAAATAAGCTCATCTGATGCGCCACCTACAATTGCTGCAATTTTAGAGGCCATTCTAGAAAGACAGCCTGTTTTAAAAGCACACATTTGTAGATATTTACTTTCACTGATCTTAAAATCATCTACTAATCCTTTATGCCAGGCTATATCTGTTCCCTGCCCAAAACCTAGATTAATCATCTCATCTATATAAGTTTTATAAATCTTTAACCGCGTTTGCTGATCTAGAATATCTTTAAAACTATCTATAACTTTAAGAGGTAAATAATAAAGTTGGTTTCCAGCATTAATAGCTATATCTTCTCCATATAATAAATGGATAGCTTTTTTGCCCCGCCTCTTAAGGCTTCCATCTTCGATATCATCAATCAAAAGCGTAGCGTTGTGAATAAACTCAAAAATGGAGGCTAAACTTAAATACTCTTTAGGGTTTTTACCTAAAGCTTCTAAAATTATTAAAAACAATGCTGGGCGCCACCTTTTTCCTCCTCTATCCAAAAGATCCCAAAAAGGTTTATTAATACTTAAATTTATAGCTTTATAATCTAATTCAAACCTAACGTTTCCTACTGTTTGTTCTAAAGAGTCTTTAGAGTACTCTCTAGGAAGAATTTTTTCTAAACTTGTTATTATTAATTGCTGATAGCTTTCAAGAAGTTTAAGTGGGTCATTCACAATTTAGTTTATAACTTCTTGAGCTTTGGGTTGAGACTGGAGGAATTCGGCAATTTTAGCTAGAGCTTGGTCTGGAGTAAGCGAGGATTTGGGTAAAAAGCCAGTTGCTCCAAGATCAAGAGCAGATTTAACAATCTGATCTTGATCTAAGACTGATAGCATAACAATTGGACCGTTATAAACATTGGGGGGGTTTTCTTTTAAAGTTTTAAGTATCGTTATCCCATCCATTTTAGGCATCATAATATCTAGCAAAATTAGATCATAACCACCTTCTAAAATTTTAGCTAAACCTTGCTCCCCATCTTCTGCTAGATCAACCTTATATCCAGCCTCAGTTAAGAACTGATAGTATATATCTAAAGTATCTTTATCATCATCAATAATTAATATTTTTCCCGGATAGGTTTCCACTTTAGTAGCTAATTTTGGTATAACACTATCTTAGATAAGAATCAAGCAGCTATTTTTTTTTAGGTTTAATGCCTTTTTTAGAACAAGACAGACATAAAGTTGCTATTGGCATAGCTTCAAGCCTAGCTAACTCAATACTTTTTCCACAATTTTCGCATTTGCCATAACTACCACTTTTAAGATTTGCAAGTGAACTACGGATACTAGATAATATCTGTTGAAGGTTACCTTTTAAAGCCACTACCTGATTGTGAACATCTGCAAACCAAGAATCAGTGCCTGGTTCACTACTCTCTGCTAACCCATCTGTTAATACCGGATCTTTTAGGGAATCTAGCTCTTCTTCAACCTTTTTTTGTTGCTTAAGTAAAATTCTTTTTAATTTCTCAAAGTTGCGGCGGGTTAGGTTTAACATTTAATCTCCTTGCTACTTTTTTGGTTATTTTGGATAAGTAGTAACTCCATTTAATTCTAAGATTATACCAACTCGAAACTATCTTGGAAAGGGTTAAACCCCTACTACGATTATCTGTAATTAGCTTTAAAAATCCTCTTAGATCATTAAAAAAAGAGCGCTTCCCTAAATGATAAAACGCGATCAAACCAATTATTAAAGAGGCTGCTGCAAATACCTGACCTTCACTAAACTTAAAGTAAAGCTTAGTATCATCTCTTAAAAACCCTAAAAGAAAATTAATTACTCCCAAAAAGATTAGTCCTAAACTAGCTATTTTCCCTGAAAAATGAAATCTTAAACAAGCTTTCCAAAGATAGTAGAACGTTAATAAATAAACTACTGCTGCAGCTGCTTGAACTGGAAATCTTTTACCTATAATACCTACTTGATCTACGCTGTAAAAAGCGCTTGAGGGAATTCCTACCTGACAAGCTCCTAATAAACAACCAAAACTGCCGAATATTAAACCGGCAAACAAACCAACAGCAGCAAAATCTGCTATTAAATAAAAATCTAACTTTAACCTTTTTGCTAAAAACTTAAGTGCAAGTACTCCAACCATAACCCCGCCCCAAAAAGATAAACCAGGGTAACGATTGAAAAAGATTATCTTTTCTATCTCATTAAATTGTTCTAGATGAAGTAAAATAAAGACTAATCTTGATCCAAAAAGTGAGATGATAAAGATAAGAAAAACTAAATCAAGGGTCTGTTCGGGTTCTAAATCATAAACTCTAGTTAATCTCCAAATTATAAAAACAGCTAAAAGTAACCCCAAAGATAAAAACAACCCAAAAGTTGATATAGTAACTGGACCAA
>CAZMNS010000036.1:6148-6578 GCA_964567705.1 uncultured Gammaproteobacteria bacterium
ATCTGAACAAGTTGTGGAAACATTTGATCTAAATATACCAAAAACTGGTTATGATTGCTTATATTTGTTATACTAAATGTTACACACTTATGACTGCGACTGCGCACGCGCTAATTGGAGGAGCTATTGCTGCTTCGATTCAAAACCCAGCTTTAGGCATAACTCTTTCAGTAATTTCTCATCCTATTTTAGATGCTATCCCTCATTGGGATTTTGGTTGGGGGTGGAGAAAAAAGACCAAGATTAAGTTATTCTTACAAGCCTCATTTGATTTAGGGATAGGAATTATATTAGCCTATCTGATTTTTGGCAGAAACGTTAATCCTTATTATTTTTTTGGGTGCATTTTAGCTTCTTGCTTTTGGGATATGATGGAAGCGCCATACCTGCTTTTAAACTGGAAGATTCCTCCATTCTATTGGTTTTATAC
>CAZMNS010000037.1:0-6530 GCA_964567705.1 uncultured Gammaproteobacteria bacterium
TCTTTGGACATCTAACAAAGGATAACTGGAAGAGTAGTAAGAAATCAAGTAAAATACTAAAGTACGGATATCGGATCTTGGATAAATACAATCTGACATCCGAAATCTGAACTCTGACATCTGATCTTGGTGGCTGTAGCTCAGTGGTAGAGCGATAGTTTGTGGAACTATGGGTCGCGGGTTCGATCCCCGTCAGCCACCCAGACAAAGTGAATTGCATCCTTGCAATGCAATTTGTTTGTATGCAAACTAGGTGATCAAGCAAATCTTTGATTTGGTTCGACGTTTTTTGCGAGGCAAAAAAGGCAAGATCTCCGATGAATATCGGAGTAGACTTATCCCCGTCAGCCGCCCTAGTAATGGTTTAGATTGTTGCAGTAGGCTAATCTGGATAATAAAATTATAAACAATTATAAACTAATTGAGCCAATTTTATTATCACCACTATAAAAATTAACTGACTGAAATTCTATAGTTTTGCTTATTAATTTTTCTTGTAGATCTTTAAAAATTTTAGATGGCAATTGTCGTTGATTTTTTATATAACATAAAGCTATATGAGGTTCAAAAGATGGAGAGTCAGGAATTAGATCATTATTAGCTCTCACCCAATCATTAAGTGAATAAATATCCTTACTAATCTCAGGAATAGCAACTACTACATAATATAAATCCTGATAACCTAGATTTATCTGAATATCCTTAATTAAAGCGCTATGTTGCCAATTTATTTTTAATTTAGAATTGTCAAACTGCTTCTTCAAGTCAGGATTTTTAACACCATAACAAATTGTAATATGACCTTTTTTTGTAACATTACCATTGATGTAAGTATATCCTAGATCATGGGACTGGAAATAATCTTTTTCTGAAATTAATTGGGACATAAGATCAAAAAGCATCTGTTTGCTGGCATCAGAAAGATCAATTCCAATACCGCCCAAAAGCTCAACTTTATCATCATTTAAATTGTTATTCATTTTTTATAGAAACTAGGTGGTTATCATAACACAGTGAATATTGTATTAGAAGCTAATTAAGTCAAAATTATGGTAATATACTGGACGTGGAAAGAATTCCAGCAGCGTTGCAAGCTATATATCAAGAATATCCGTGGCTCCATTATCATCCTAACGCGGTCACCGATTACTTACCTCCGAATTATTATGATAAAGTGCTCAAGCCGTATACTTTCGGTGGAAAATCAGACTTAGAATTTTTTCTCGAAAGTGTAAATAATCGATTTAATCCTCCAATGGATGATGTTCTTGAAATGGGTAGCGGATCAGGACGAGCAACTGATGCGTTACTGAACAGCAGAATTGGATACCGGACCATAGATCTAGTTGATATTAGTCATGATATGGTTGCCGAAACAAGGGGAAAGTATGCTAATGTTCCAGGCCTATCGGTATTCGAAAGCGATATTATAGATTATTTGCAAGCAACTTCAAGAACTTATAGCTATGCATATAGTCTTTGGGGATTTTCCTATTCCGTTCATCACCATATGAACGGAAAAGGAATCAGAGCGGGTGGAAAACATAGTGAAGGTGTAATAACTAAGTTTGTTACACAAAATCTTACGCCTGGAGGTTCAATGTTCATAGTTCACCCAGATATTTTAAGCGATGAACAACGGATAATAAAAAGCTTGAGACAACCAACGGTCTCTAAAACGATGGATAGACAATCATCATCTAAACGACTGCTTGATTCACTCTTAGAAAAACTTGAAAAGTTAGATTTGGTAAAAGCTGATTGTACTCATCTTGGGGGAGATCCGATTCGCTATTCAAGCATCGATGAAGCGTTAGAAATATTTCTTAATTTTCATTTGCATGGAACCCTAAACAGATCAAGACGACTTCCTGATGCAATTGACACTTTAAAAAAGGAGTTTGCCCACTACCAGAACGGAGATGAAATTTTTATTTCGCCAGGATGTTTTAATTATTCTGTAACTTCACAAAGTGAAGGACTTTTAACCTCTGATATTTCCTAGTTGTTGGACAAAAAGCCTTTCTGCTTCTTCCGGATAAAGTAAATGGTTTTTATCTGCAACCTCAACACCAAGATCATGAAAAAGAGATTGTAATTTTTTGAGTGTAGAAATTAACGCACCGCGCTCCGGACGAATATCAATATCATCTAGCTTTCTGGTTGTTACTGGTCTCATATTCTCATTTGAGTTGAAATAATTTGTATTGACTCTATCATTACAAGCATGTTCTAATTTGGCAATCATCCTTAAGTACATTGGAATTAATTCAAATGCAACTAATCTATAATCTTCTTTCCATATTTTACTCAAAGCATTCCAGTTAAAAGCATAATATTGTTCTAATAAAGACTGGAGTTCTGTCGCTGGAGTATAGAAATTTCTTTTTAAAAGATCGTCCTTTCTAACTCCTAAATAATCTCGAAGTCTTCCTGTATCATCAAATATAACCCTCGAACTTAAAATACCACTTGACTCTTGAACAGACCGCATAGTCTCAGTATTAATATCGATCTTCACAACTTCATCTTGGTGCTCGAACATAGAAAAAACTCCATTAGTAGTAGTACAATTTAAAACTAATCTGGCAGGCATCGCTTTACCAAGATTATAGGCATGATCTTTTCCTTGACGAACGAACCTTTTTCTTTTTGGAACACTACTGAATACTAAATAAAAATCGAAATCTGAATATGGTGAAGATTGCTCAGAGGTATGAAGGAGTAAACCACTAGCACTAGTATTTTTTAGATAATTACTAATATTATCAATAAATTCAGGAGTTTCCGGTTTACTCATATTTTTGAAGGATTCTCTATCCTATCCTTACCCCCCCCTTGCTATAAGATTGTTTACAAAACCTAAAATGCCATACTCTTCAGCTATTTCCAATACTCTCTCTGTTATTCCATCATCTACATCCCTAAGTTTCTTTAGAGTATATGCAGTATTTTCATTTTCAGGATCCATTAAATTGACATTTTTAATGCAAGCTTCCTTTGTTAAATCTTCAACTTCGTATCCCAAAGTTGCAGCAAATCTCAAAACCCGTATAATGCGCCATGGCTCTATTTGGATTTTTTGGTCTGCATTTTCAATCCTAATTCTTCTATTTCTTAAGTCGTCAATGTAGTGTAGTGGATCATAAACAATTCCATATTTATCCATACATAAGAGCGAAATAGTAACATCCATAGTTTCAAGCTTTCCCCTAATATCAGGGAAACTCATAAAATCTATTTCTTTGTCACCCTGCAACACTTTCATTATTCCAGATGGATTTGACTTCCCGATCATACGATTTCCGAAGTAAGCCTCAATTTTGTCTAGTTCAAATGTGCCTAAAAAATCAACATCATTAGGAAATTCAGACTCACCTAATATACAGTTGCGTACAGAAGAACCAACTAAATAAAAGGGTCCTTGTGCAAACCTTTCTGCAGTCTGAAAAAGTTCCCTTTTCTTGAGTCATAGATTAAATTGCCTATAGTATATATGAAAAACACTTTTTAATCAAAAAACTGGCCATACTTGTATGAATTTACTGTTAATTTAAAAGCTAGGAATTGTGAAAACAGGTTTGAATGAAGCCAACTGTGTACAAACAATATACCCAATTTCTTTCAAAAATTGCAAGTCCAGCCACCCACCCCTACTGATGTATCTTCTTGTTCTTATACCTTGATTAGCTTGACTTTTGCCGCTTTTTCCATATAATGTACCTCTTATGGAAATAGCCGGAGTTTTATTAATGCCAACCGAAGAAGTAGCAGAGGCTGCAAGGCAAGAAATGCGTCAGAGAATTCAAAGACTTCTAACGCCGAACCAAACATCGGTAGAAACTACTGATCTTCCTCCCGTAGAACTAGCTGTTAGAATAGTCGATGAATTAAATACATGGGTGAGTGGAGATAGTGCACTAAGCGCGTACCTTAGAAGAAAGGGATCAATTGCAATTACACTATCCCTTAGCTCCAGTCATCATATTTTGGGTGATGGCTTACCTTATTGGTTGACCAATGAGGGTGTAGTTGAGTGGGATAAAGATTTACTAAGTGATATACCATTGAATTCTGAAACTCTACAAAGGAGTTGGGATCAAAATATTAGACGTGGCCCTCTTGATCTTGGATCTCGAGATGCAATCACAAGACTAGCAAGATTAGATATGCTCCAAAATGCTCAAAATCTTCTAGCACAATTAAACAGGCCTGGAACAAACTAAAGCCAGTCACTCCATCATGAGTTTTAGAACTACTTTAGAGGCTAAAAAGAGTTTTTATACTTTGATAATGGGGCTTTGCAATTTCTCTATATTCTTCAAAAAATATTTTGTTATTTAAATCTCTTTCTATTTTCTCAAGAACCCACTCTTTATAAGCATTTAAATCTTCAAACAAATAATGATTCCAGCACATTACTAAGTAAAAATCAGTAGTAAAATGTGACAGCGCATCTGCTGTTGATAGTACTTTTGCTTCCAATGTAGGTCAAGGATACTCATTAAGACCCTTCCGTTTAATAACTGATCAAAGTTAGATTGACGCTAGGTCTTTCTCAGTTCTATTTAATAATACAGCATTAGTGGCAACAATGATTGAGGAGAGGCTCATGAGGAGTGCTGATACCTCTGGTCTTAAGGATATCCCAAACTTAGGGTATAAAATCCCTGCTGCAATGGGAATAGCTAGTAAATTATAAATGGACGCCCAAAAAAGGTTTTGTTTCATCTTCAAAACCGTTGCTTTAGAAAGCTTTATTGCTCGCAATATATCTGCTGGATCTGACTTCATCAAAACTACTTTTGCTGTCTCTATAGCAACATCAGTCCCAGCACCAATTGCTATACCAATATCAGCTTGAGCTAAAGCTGGTGCATCATTGACACCATCTCCTACCATAGCTGTAAATTTTCCTTCTTCTTGAAGTTTTTGAACATATTTAGCTTTATCCTCAGGCATAACCTCTGCAAAAACTCTTATGATTCCTAACTTTTTGGCCACTACATCTGCTGTTGCTTTATTATCACCAGTAATCATAGCCACCTCTATTCCCAGCTCAGTTAGTTTCTCCACAGCTTTTTTAGCTGTTGGCTTGATCGGGTCAGCAGCACCAATCACTCCAATAGCTTGTTGCTCAACTGCTAAGATCATAATAGTTTCTCCATTCTCTAAAAACTTATTGATCTCACCTTGTAGCAAAACACTAATTCCAATATTATTTTCTTTCATCAGCTTGGCAGTACCTACTAAGACTTTTTGCCCATCAACTATTGCCTGTACACCTAATCCTGCTAGATTTTTAAACCCTTCTACTTTTTCTGGTATTGTAATTTTTCTTTTTTTTGCTTCCTCCATTACTGCTTGACTTAATGGATGACTTGACTTCATCTCGGCTGCAGCAATTAGCTTAATAACGTCATCGCGGGTAACCTTTTCTGTCATTCCGAGCGTAGCGTGGGAATCTCTAGATTGCTTCACATCATTCGCAATGACATTAGTGATAACCGGTTTCCCTTCTGTTAAAGTTCCTGTTTTATCTAAAACTATAGCTTGGATTTTAGAAACTTGCTCAAGTGTTGGGGCATCTTTAATTAAAATATTATGCTTTGCACCCAGTCCCGTTCCTACTGCTACAGCTGTTGGAGTTGCTAAACCTAGGGCATCAGGACAAGCAATAACTACAGTTGAGATAGCAAAAGTGAGGGCAAAAATTAAAGGCTCTCCTGAGAGTAAAAACCAGAAAGCAAAAGTCAGTAAGCCACCACCAATAGCAACAATTACTAAATATTTTGCAAATTTATCTGCTAATCTTTGTCCAGGAGCTTTAGAATTTTGAGCAATTTCTACCATTTTGACAATTTGAGAGAGTGTTGTATCTTCTCCAACTTTTGTAGCTTTAAACCTTACAGACCCTGTGGTATTTATTGATCCACCAATTACTTGATCACCAATTTTTTTAACAACTGGGATTGACTCCCCTGTAACCAGTGATTCATCTATTGATGTTTCTCCCTCTAAAATCTCTCCATCAACAGGCACTTTATCACCAGGTTTAAGCACAAGAATGTCTCCTATTTTAACTTCAGAGGTTGGAACCGTTTCTTCTTTTCCATTCCTTAATACTCTTGCTTGAGGAGGTACAAGATTAAATAAAGCTTGGAGGGCATCGGTAGTTCCTCTACGGGACTTCATTTCCATCCAGTGACCAAATAAAACAAATGTAATAAGCATTGCTGCAGCCTCATAATATGAATCATTATCTCCTAAAATTGTAAGAAGTATGGAAAACCCATAGGCAGCAGTTATGCCAACAGCAATTAAAACTGCCATGTTTAGGGTCCGACCCTTTAGCGCTTGATAGCTTGAATATAAAAATATCCAGCCTCCATATAAAAATACAGGAGTAGTAAGTAAAAAAAGTAACCAGGATACAGGGATTGGACTGGGGAGGGATATTTTTAAAACATTTTGTCCCAAAGGTGAATAGGCAACAATAGGAATAGTAAATATTAAGGAAAAGAAAAATT
>CAZMNS010000038.1:0-5705 GCA_964567705.1 uncultured Gammaproteobacteria bacterium
GTTTTATAAGAAAAAAAGTTAGTGATGGGGATCAAGTTTACATTATCACTCCTTTAATCGAATTTTCAGAGACCTTGGTTTCTGCAAAAGCTGCAAAAGTAGAATTTGAAAAGCTAAAAAAAGTATTCCCTGATTTAAAAGTAGGTTTACTTCATGGAAGGCTAAAATCTAGCGAAAAAGAGCTGACTATAAATAATTTTAGAGATAAAAAAATAGATATTTTAGTTTCAACCTCAGTAGTTGAGGTTGGAGTAGATGTACCAAATGCCACTATTATGGTAATTGAAGGCGCTGAGAGGTTTGGGTTGGCGCAGTTACATCAACTTAGGGGTAGGGTAGGAAGAGGAGAAAAGCAGTCTTTTTGTTTTCTTTTTCCAGCAATAGAGCAATCACAAATAGTAAGCAGGTTAAAAAACTTAGAAAAGATTTTTGATGGTTTGAAGCTAGCAGAACTAGATTTAAAAATTAGAGGAGGAGGAAAGATTTTTGGAACTAAACAAGCAGGCAGGTTTGAACTTAAAATTGCTAGTTTAGCAGATCTTACAACTTTAGAAAAGACAAGAGAAGCTTCCCAGAAGTTACTACAAAAAGATCCAGAGCTTGACAGCTACCCTGCTCTTAAGGCAAAATTGCATAGTTTAACAGGAGAGACAAGTCCTGATTAATAATTAAAATGCCTGGAGAACCAAAAAAGAAGCATGCAAAATCAAGGAAGAGAACTAGAAGAGCTTCTATTCATTTAGGAGCTGTTAATTTAGTAGTTTGTAAAAATTGCCAAGCAAAAACTCTTTCTCATATTGTTTGTAAAAACTGCGGCTTCTACGCTGGCAAAAAAACCTCTGTTAAAAAACAAGTAACTGTAACTAAAGCTTAAAACAAGAGCGTAGTTGAAAAAAATAACTAAACCCTATACCCTAGACGCTATACCCTGAATATGAAAACATCTAAAGATCCAAGGCATTTGCAAAGAATAAAGGTAATGCAAAATTTATTTGCTAATGATTTCCATACTCAGCCTAAAACAGAAGATGAAATTTTTACTGTTACTAAAAATGTTTTAGAAAATTTAAACAAACTTGATGAACGGATCAAAGAAGCAGCACCAGAGTGGCCGATTGAAAAGATTAATAAAATCGATCTTGCAATCTTGAGACTGGCTGTATTTGAATTATTAATAGAACAAAAAAATCCACCAAAAGTAGTTATTGATGAGGCAGTTGAGATTGCTAAAGAGTATGGCGGAGAAACTTCTCCTTCTTTTGTTAACGGTGTTTTAGGAAAACTTATATCTGATCATAAAATTACTGTTTAACTTTAAGTATTGACAACAAACTTTTCTATCAGTTAAGTTGGAGTAACTTAATAAATATCCCAGAGCTTTTAATATATGAATCAAGCACAAGAAATTATTACTGCAATTGCTAAACACTTGGGTGTAACACCTCAAGACATTGATATCCACGCCTCTATAGAAAAAGATATGGGTTTAGGCCCATTGGAGAGGGCAGACCTATTAACAGAGCTGTCCTCACAATTTAATATAACTTTTAACTATTCAGAGATAGAGGACGTCGAAACTGTTAATGATTTAATTGTCATGATTGAAGATTTGCTTATAGAAAAGTGATTTTCCTTTAAGGGGTGTATGTTTGATGAAAATTGGCTAAAAAATCCTATTATTCTGACTGCTTTTACACACCGCTCTTACTTAAATGAGTCGGCAGAAAAGGTTGAGTCGAATGAAAGATTAGAGTTTTTAGGGGATGCTGTTTTATCTTTTGTAATCTCCGGCTTTTTATATTTAAAGAGGGTGTCTGATAGTGAAGGAGAGTTAACTAACTTACGTTCATATATTGTTAAAACTGAATCCTTAGCTAAAGCTGCTAAAGATTTAAATTTAGGTAAATATTTAAGGTTATCTAAAGGAGAGGAAATGACTGGTGGTAGAACTAATGATCAACTTTTAGCTAATACTTATGAAGCACTTTTAGGAGCCATTTATTTAGACCAAGGAGTAGAAAAAGTGCAAGAATTTGTAGAAGAAACATTACTACCTTTTTTTGTAAAAGAGATTGCAGAAGGTGCGCCCAAAGATGCTAAATCAAGGCTTCAAGAGTTGATTCAAGAGAAAACTAAAGAGTCTCCTAAGTATAAAATTACCCACTCAGAAGGACCTGATCACGCTAAAAGGTTTACTGTAGGAGTTTTTCTAGATAACAAACAGATAGGAGAAGGTCAGGGTTTTTCTAAACAAGAAGCAGAAGAGGTAGCAGCAGCCAAAGCTTTAGAACAGCTTTCAAAATAAATTCCTTAGGTGTCATATCAAACTACCTACCAGTTCTTACATATTTTAGGCAGCAACCTCGAAGGTTGCAAGCTATAAAAAACTTTTTATTAATCTTCATTACTAGGGGCATCCACGCTAGCAACATGTACATTTTCATTTTTTAAATCTGTTCTTATTGTTCTAGCAGCTTCCAACCTTTCTTTTAGTCTATTAATTGTGTGCTCCGGGAGATGATGCTCCTTAGCATATCTTATTTGCCATTTTAACGCCCTATATTCAATTTCTTTTGCATCATATTCGGCTATTGAAGAAGAAAGTGGATTAACACCAGACGGGATATCTTTTTTGATTTGTTCAAACACTCCATGGTGAGTTTCTTCAACTCCTGCCAATCTAAACATATCAGGAATGGTTCCATGAAAGGCGACTTCGCCATCAGCTCGGGTTACAGTAGTTGTTGCATACATATCCAGGAGTGAGTACTCTTCAAGAAAAGATTGTTTTACAAATGATGCATGACCACCTAAAGCAGAACCTATTGGTGATGGAGCTGCAAAATCATCAGTTAGTATTACAACTTTAGGTCTTTCAAACCCCTTTAAATTTTTTGAGTTTAGTTTATCAATTACATAGTTTCTTCCTGCTACGAATTCGGACATTAATAACCCCGCATTAGTAAGATTACCCTTAAAACCCTTAGCATTAGCGTGCAGCCAATCACTCCATTCTAAAGGGGTATTTAACTCTTGTAGTGGTCCAAAAGCATTACTTTCAGAAGAAGATTGTATTTGTTCATCTTCCATATTCTTTATTTTATCTTATTTCTTCTTAGTTGACTCAGGCAAGCTATTTCCCGTATACTAACACAGCGTTTAGTGAACAGCGTAGAGCGTTTAGTTATTTTAAAAACTATACCCTACACGCTAATATTTCTATACGCTTATATTTATGCCAGTTAAAATCCGCTTGATGAGAATAGGTGCAAAAAAACGTCCTTTTTATAGGGTTGTGGCTGTTGATGAAAGAAATAAGCGAACTGGTGGATATCTAGAACTTCTGGGAACATATAACCCGCTAACTGAACCGCATGATTTAAGTTTAAAACAAGATAGAATTGATACATGGATTAAATTAGGTGCCCAACCTTCTGACGGTTTTTTAAGAATTACTGGCAAAGCTAAGCAAAGACCACCTAGAAAACCAAAAAAAGAAAAGAAGGTCGAAACTCCAGCAGAAACAGCTAATGAAAAGCCACTAACTCAGGACGAGACGGCGAAGTCAAGTGAACTCGAAACAAATAATGAGGTGGAGCAAAAACAAGAGGTTGTAGAAAAGGCTGATGAGTCCAAACCAGAACTTGAATCTGGGAACGAGAGTAAGGAAGTAGTAGACGATTCTGCAGAAAAAACTGAAAAAGCAGACGAAGATATGTCAGAATCGTCTAAGTAAAATGAAAGAGCTACTCGAATATATTACTAAAAATATAGTTTCCAAACCGGATAATATCTATATTGAGGAAGAATCAGATGAGGGCGGCGTGACATTAAAACTTTCAGTAGATCCAGAAGATATGGGAATAGTAATTGGTAAAGGGGGACAAACTATCCAATCTATCAGAAGATTACTTAATGTCAAGGCCATGTCAGAAAATAAACGGGTATTCCTGCAGCTAAATGACCCAAGTGAGCAAACAGAATCAAGCAATAAAAAAGAAACTTCAGCAGCAAAGTAAGCTATGATTGGACGATTTGTCAGTAAAGAACTAAAAAAAATCTCTATTATTACTCTTTTCCCAGAAGTTTTTGAAATAATTCTAAATTCCAGCATTTTAGGTAGAGCCCAAAAAAAAGGTCTGGTGGAGTTTGAGCTTATTAACCTCAGAGATTTTGGGGAAGGGGTTCACAAGATAGTGGATGATAAGCCTTTCGGTGGAGGAGTAGGAATGGTGCTTAAGGCAGATGTACTGGCAAAAGCCTGGAAGTATATTGTATATGGTATATCGTATGAAGGGAAATACAAAATACCTCATACTGTTATGATGTCTCCATCAGGTGTCACGTTTAATCAAAAAAAAGCTAAAAAGTTATCTAAATTAGACCAGATAATCATTGTTTGCGGACACTATGAAGGAGTTGATCAAAGGTTTATAGAAAAGTATGTGGATGAGGAGATTAGTATCGGAGATTATATTTTAACTGGCGGAGAGGTACCTGCTATGGTTTTAGTTGATTCCATCATAAGACTTATTCCCAAAGTTTTAGAAAAAGAAGCTTTAAAAATAGAGAGTTTTGAGGATAACTTACTTGAAGCACCACATTATACAAGACCAGAAGAATTTGAAGGTTTAAAGGCGCCAGAAGTTTTGCTTTCCGGAAACCATGCAGAAATAAAAAAATGGCGAAATGAAAAATCTCTAGAAAAAACTAAAAAAATTAGACCAGACTTACTTAAAAAATAACATCTGCACACATCCAAGGTGTGGAATTCTCATTCAAAAGGATTAAGTTTTCCTTGAGGAGCGGGTAAATTATCTACTTGAGTTAACGGTATCAGTTTTACTGCCTCATCTAGTTGAGATAAAATCTGCTGCTCTTTGATAGTAAGCTCAGTAATAGGCTGATCCAACCCTCCTAAAGTAGCCTGATCTCCTTGATAATAAGACTGAAGTAAAATACCTATATTAAAGATTGATGAGGACTTTGAACTAGTCACCGAAAGTGAGGCCACAGACATTACTCTAGGCGCCTTAGCTAAATCGTTAATAAAGTTTTTAACCGAAGCTATATCTCCTGACACTTCCAACCTAATTTGGTAATTATTAATCTGAGTACTAACAGCGTCATTTCCCGAAACAGTCATATTTATAATTTGCAACCCATTATTACTTGCTAAGATTTGCACTTGTGTAACAGAAGTAGGAATATCACGATCTGGAGGCAGAGCTAAAAAAGCTTTTTTTAAACTTTGATTGAAGGCTGTAATATTTATACTAGAAAGAGCAACAGCTTTCTGCTCTAATACAGTGATTCTTTGTTTTAGCAATTGATTTTCAGATAACCCACTTAACACTTTTTGAACTTGAGGAAAAAGAATAAAGATTACTAAAATTATTGAAGCTGAAGTGGCAACTGCTGGCATCAAAAATAGTTGATATTGCTTATTAATATTAAACTTAAGCATCTTATTTAAAAGTTATTGCTAAAGAAAACCTTAAAACTTCACTACTACCTTTACCTAAATCATTTATTACAACCTTACTAATTTTTCCTTGATTTTTATTTGGCTCTATTAAAGTATTAAGTAAGTCATCTAAAACCCTAGTATTAGCAGCGTTTCCACTTAAAGTCACATCGCCATCCTTGTCAGTGTTTAAGGACTCTATCTGAACCCCACTTGGAATAAGATCAGTTATAAAATC
>CAZMNS010000038.1:5715-6419 GCA_964567705.1 uncultured Gammaproteobacteria bacterium
GTTTGTCTCGAGGGCTGAGAGCGAAGTTGTAAGATACTGTTTAAACGTTGCTTTAGCAAGAAAAGTGACCCTTCTTGACTCTTTAAATTACTAACTCTGCCTTCAGCTAAAGACAGATTTTGATTGAGCGATTGTTTCTCACTATTGATAAAAAATGATGTACCAAAAACAGCCAATGCAACAATCATTACTGCTCCAATTATCAAACTAGTTAATTTGACAACTAAAGTTTTTTTCTGCCTCTCTTTCTCTAAAACAGTTAACTCCTTAGGAAGTAAATTAATAGAGATTTTTAACATAAACTTACTCCTGTCTTAATGCTAAACCAACAGCCACAGAGTAGCTAGGTGCATCGGTAGTTAACTTAACTTTTAAATTAGGGTCTTTATTTATACTTGCCCATGGATCTGCTTGTTGAACCTCTAAACCTAGTAAGGTAGCAAAATACTTAACTAATCCTGGAAGCTGTGCACCTCCGCCAGTTAGTACAATCCTTTTTACTTGCCTTTGCGGGTTTTGAGCCTCATGAGATTGAATTACTCTTTTTGTTTCAGCTAAAATAACATCAACAATTGGCTTTAAAGCGTTAAAGAGTTTTCCTTCCAGCTGATCCTCAAGTAATCCATAAACTTTTTTATACTCTTCTGCTTGAATCAGTTCAAAATTAAAAGACTGAGCAACTGCTCGAGTTAAAGCTAGACCAC
>CAZMNS010000039.1:0-1255 GCA_964567705.1 uncultured Gammaproteobacteria bacterium
TTAACTTTCACCTTAATGAGTAATAATGCGATATTTCATCATCTTGATCTTTATCTATCAGCTTTGATTGGGCTTTTAGTAACAGTTGGGATGATGATTATTACTGAATATTATACTGGTACTAAATATAGTCCTGTAAGATTATTAGCAGCTGCTTCTAAGACTGGGCATGGCACTAATGTTATTGCTGGTTTGGCTTTAGGGATGAGGGCCACCTTTGCCCCAATAATTTTAATTTGTATTGCGACGTTAGTTGCTTATTATTTAGGCGGATTATATGGGATTGCGCTAGCTGCACTTTCAATGCTTTCTTTAGCAGGAATTGTGGTGGCAATTGATGCTTTTGGTCCAATTACAGATAATGCTGGAGGCATTGCTCAAATGGCTGGTTTAGTTAAAAAAGTAAGAGATGTGACAGATCCGCTTGATGCAGTAGGGAACACTACTAAAGCTGTTACCAAAGGTTATGCTATAGCCTCAGCTGGGCTAGCGGCATTAGTTTTATTTGCTGCTTACTCCCAAGAGTTAGGCCAAGGGTTAAATTTTGCTTTATCTGAGCCAAAAGTAATTATTGGATTAATTATTGGAGGTGCACTGCCTTATCTTTTTGCTAGCTTTGCTATGGAAGCTGTAGGAAAAGCAGCTTCTGCTGTAGTGGAAGAGGTTAGAAGGCAGTTTAAAAAAATTAAAGGAATTATGGAAGGGACTGCTAAGCCAGATTATGCCAAAGCTGTCTCTATAGTTACAGCCTCAGCGCAAAAAGAGATGTTGGTCCCAGCGCTAATTCCAGTTTTAGCACCAGTGTTTGTAGGAGTACTCCTAGGACCACTTGCTTTGGGAGGGATGTTAATAGGAACCATAGTTACAGGGCTTTTTGTAGGACTTTCTATGACCACAGGAGGAGCAGCTTGGGATAATGCTAAAAAATATATTGAGGCAGGGAATTTTGGGGGGAAAGGATCTTTTGCTCATCAAGCAGCAGTAACAGGGGATACAGTAGGGGATCCATATAAGGATACTGCAGGGCCAGCTATAAACCCGATGATTAAAGTTGCTAATATCGTGGCACTTTTAATGGTGCCGTTCTTAAGATAAATTAATGATTGTTAAAATAGTTGAAGCTTCTGTTGGATATAATGGAAGCAGAGAATTCTCAAGTGGCACTACAATAATCCAAAATTTATCAGGGCCTCGGAAAACTTGCAAAAATGGTTGCCAGAAGGCAATTGGGACCAAACTTAGGAATTTGTACCGC
>CAZMNS010000039.1:1355-6396 GCA_964567705.1 uncultured Gammaproteobacteria bacterium
TTGCAAAAATGGTTGCCAGAAGGCAATTGGGACCAAACTTAGGAATTTGTACCGCGTAGGGGATTTGAACCCCTGATTTCATGGATGAGAACCATGTGTCCTAGGCCACTAGACGAACGCGGCATGTAGCAAATTATATCAATTTGCCCATAAAAACTAAACTGATTAGTGGTAACTTTAAAAATTAGCCTGCTTTAAGCTATACTCTAAGCATGGCTTTGGAGAATTTACAAAAAGAGCGTTTAAAAAAGTTAAATAACATTAGGAAATTAGGGATTGATCCTTACCCCTCCTACGCTAAAGCTTCGGAGGGCAAGCCTTCTAGAATTCTAACTACTGGAGCAAAACAATCTCTGAACAAAAAAGTAGTAGTAGCAGGAAGGATAAGATCACTGCGCCCGCATGGAAAAATAACTTTTGCAGATTTAGAAGATGAGAGTGGGAAAATTCAGCTTTTTTTCTCTCAAGAGGAACTCAATGGAGAAAAGTATGATTTTTTAGCAAATTTGGATCTTGGGGACTTTTTAGAAAGTACAGGAGAAGTTTTTAAGACCCAAGCAGGGGAGATAACAGTTAGAGTAAAAGAGTATAGGCTTTTAACAAAAACTCTCCGTCCCCTACCCTCTTACTTTTATAGGCTTGAAGATGTTGAAGAAAGATATAGGCAAAGATATGTTGATTTAATTATTAACCCTGAGGTAAAATCGGTTTTTGACACCCGTCACAAAGTTACTAGATTTTTAAGAAATTTTATGGAAAGTAAAGGGTTTGTGGAAGTTGAAACCCCTACCCTACAACCCATTTACGGAGGCGCAACAGCAAAGCCTTTTAAAACTCACCACAATACTTTGGATACAAATTTATTTTTAAGAATTTCTGATGAGCTTTATTTAAAAAGGTTAATTATTGGAGGGTTTGAGAAAGTATATGAGATTTGCAAAGACTTTAGAAATGAAGGAATAGATAGACAGCACAACCCTGAGTTTACTCAATTAGAATTTTACTGGGCTTATGCGGATTACGAGGACTTAATGAAATTAACTGAGGAGATGGTCAGTAAAGTTATTAAAGAGATTCATGGTAGTTTCAAGTTTGAATTTGAAGGCAAAAAATTGGATTTTACTCCCCCTTTCAAAAGGATGACTTTTAGGGAAATTGTTAAAGAACATTCAGGAATAGATTTGGACAAAGTAACAACAGAGGAAGATTTAATAAAAGCAATTAAAGAAAAAGAATTAAAAATTGAGATGCATGGTGTGGTAGGGTATGGTCCGCTTTGTGATGAGCTTTATAAAACAGTTGCTAGACCAAATATAATACAGCCCACTTTTATTTTGGACTACCCATATGAGATGAAGCCTTTAGCCAAAAAATCTGATAAGGATCCAAAAAAGAGTGCTAGTTTCCAGCTTCTTACAATTGGATATGAGCTTGTTAATGCATATAATGAGCTAAATGATCCTAAAGAGCAAAAGGGGAGATGGCAAGAGCAAATGAATTTAGCGAAAAGAGGTTTAGAAGAACACCAAGTTTTAGATGAGGATTATATAAGGGCGCTGGAATATGGGATGCCGCCAACAGCAGGTTGGGGCATGGGAATAGATAGGTTAGTTTCTCTTTTAACAAACCAGCACTCATTAAAAGATGTGATACTATTCCCAACATTAAAGCCAGAGAAAAAGAGATGACTAGAGATCAAGCATATAGTTTAATGACCCAGATGATTCAGAATAATAATCTGAGAAAACATGGTTTGGCTGTTGAAGCAATCATGAGAGCACTTTGTAGATATCTTAAAGATCGTCATTCTGGCGAAGACCAGAATGAGGGTAATGATCAAACAAAAAAAGATTCTGATGGCGCAGGTGCTTCCCAGAATGACGCTGGAGTAGATGAATTTAATGAGGAAGAGTGGGCAATTGTTGGGTTACTACATGATAGCGACTATGAGTTAATAGAAAAAGATCCAACCCGCCACACTTTGGTAACAGAAGAAAGGGTCCGACCCTTAGGCGCTAGCGAAAGAATTATAAATGGAATTAAAGCTCACCATGATGGGATTAAAAAAAGTAGGGATAACTATTTAGAAAAGTCAGTTTATGCAGCAGATGAACTGTCAGGGCTTATTACAGCTGTAGCTTTAGTTAAGGATAAATCTTTAGCTAATGTTACAGTAGAATCAGTGATGAAGAAATTTCCTGAAAAAAACTTTGCAGCAGGAGCAAAAAGAGAACAGATTAAAGCATGCGAGAAAGAGTTAAATATCCCACTTGAGGAGTTTGTAGGGATTGCATTAAAATCCATGCAAGGAGTCTCAAAAGAGCTAGGATTATAAAGATTAAGATTTAGAAATGTAACAAAAATTTCCACCTAGAAAAAATTGTTACAAAATAATAGACACATATGTTAGACATACAATTTATTAGAGAAAATAAGGACAAAGTTAAAAAAGCTATTACAAATAGACAATCTAAAGTAGATCTAGAACAACTTCTTAAGATAGATCAAAATAGGCGTAAGTTAATTGCTGAGGTTGATCAACTGCGCCAAGATAGAAACAAAGCAGCAAAAGAAAAAAATATTGAACAAGGAAAGGAGATAAAAGAAAAATTAGAACACCTAGACCCGGAACTTGAAAGGGTAAATAAGGAATTCTTCGACTTAATGATACTTATTCCTAATATTCCTTTTGATGATGTCCCTTTTGGTAAAGATGAGAGTGAGAATGTTGTTTTAAGAAAATGGGGAGATGTTAAGGAATTTAAGTTTACACCCAAAGATCATATTGAGTTGGGTGAAAGATTAGACTTAATCGATATTGAGAAAGCAGGTAAAGTCACAGGAACAAGATTTGTTTATCTTAAAAATGAGGCTGTATTTTTACAGTTTGCCTTAATCCAATTTACGCTTAAAACTTTACAAGATGAGAATCTTTTAGCCTTAATTGCTAAGAATGCGTCTTTGGAGATTAACCCAAAACGATTTATACCAGTTTTGCCTCCAATGATGATTAGGCCTGAAGTTTATCTAAAAATGGCAAGGCTTGATCCAATCCAAGCAGAAGAGAGATATTACCTGCAAAAAGATAACATTTATTTAATTGGTAGTGCAGAACACACACTGGGTCCTTTGCATATGGATGAAACTCTAGATGAAAGAGATCTACCTATTCGCTATGTAGGATATTCAACCAGTTTTAGAAGAGAGGCAGGATCTTATGGAAAAGATACTAAAGGGATTTTAAGAGTTCATCAGTTTGACAAAATTGAGATAGAAACTTTCTCTTTGCCAGAGGAATCTTCAAAAGAACAAGAATTTATTGTAGCTATCCAGGAGTATTTAATGCAGCAACTTAAAATTCCCTATCAAGTAGTAGCGATCTGTACTGGAGATATGGGAGGGCCTGATGCTAGGCAGTTTGATATTGAGTCTTGGATGCCTGCTCAAGGAAGATATAGAGAAACTCACACTTCAGATTTAATGACTGATTATCAGTCAAGAAGATTAAATACTAAAATTAAAAGAAAAGATGGTAAATTAGAGTTTGCTCATATGAACGATGCAACTGCTTTTGCAATAGGCAGAACATTAATTACTATTTTGGAGAATTATCAGACTGAGGATGGATCTGTAAAAATTCCAGAAGGTTTAGTTCCTTATACTGGTTTTTCAGTAATTAAACCAGGAGGATAATTACGTTTTTGTCCAACAAAAAGGCAAGGTTCTGCGAGCAGGTTCTTATTGTTCTTGCCTCTCTTTTAATCTATCTATAGCTGACATACCAGACTCCTCTTCTGTTGGAGCTGATCCATTAAGCTCTCCAAAACTGCTTGAACCAGAAGCTGCTGGCGGAGTAGCTATTGGCTGCGCTGAAGGAACAATTTGCTGTGGCGGGTTAGTTAAAGGGGGTTGGGTGGCTGTTGGTGCTGGCGTTGATGAAGTTTCTGCTGGCTCACTACGCCCTATCCCTAAAATAAAATAAGCTGAAGCTCCTGCTACTAAAATAACCACAACTGCTGCTCCCGCTAGTCCTAAAATTAACGGTAATTTTCTGGATGATTGTGAGGGCGCATTAGCAATCACAGAAGGCTGTTCTCCTTCCACCACTAAATTAGGCTGTGCATTAACAGCAGGATTATAAACTTCACTATTTTGAGGTTGTCCATTAACTTCTTCAAGTTGAGAAAGATCTGTAGGTGCTGGCTCAACAGGTTCTGGTGCAGGAGTTTCAGCCTGAGGGCTTTGAGCCTCACTTACTCCTAAACCATAATTTTCTAGTCCTGTAGCTGGAGGTGGAGATTCTGGGGTTGGAGTTAGTGCAGGTTCAGAAGCAGTATTAGCTGAGGGGCCAAAAGGGTTAGACTGGCCTTGAAGAGCAAAAGAGTCATTTTGCCCTGGTTGGGTAAAAGTTGAGGTTGCATCTTGAGGTTGAGCTGGATTAAAAGGATTAGCTTGTGGTGGCTGATCAGGTTGTGTTGCAGAATCTTGAGTGAGTGGCATATTTTGCATGGGGTTTGTTGTGTTTATAGGAGGTGTAACATCTGCTTGAGGCATTGGGACTGCTTGCTCAGGTGGAGCAGAAGGAGCTGCCTCATACCATGCTGGTTGAGGATTAAATGCTTGATTTACATCTAATGGAGGTTGAGTTATATCAGCTGCACTCTGAGAAAAGGTAGAGTCTTGAGGGCTTTGGGCTTGAGGTTCAAATGGTTGTAAATTAGGATCTGTTGAAGAGGTGCTTTTAGTATCAGCAGCTTGAGGGGGATTAAAAGCGCTGGTGTCTACTGAGGGATTTGCATCTTGAGCGCTTTGAATAAAGCTACTATCAGGTGTAGTGAAGCTTTGTGCTGGATCTGTGCCTGGGGTTGGTATTGGATTTATATCAGGTGCAGGCGTAGTTGGGTTGTTATTATTCTGATTTTTATCATCCATAGGCAGTATTTATCTTCTTTAGTTTATCTAAGCTACTACCTTATGTCAATGTGAATTTAGAGGTGAAAGATGACACTTGAATTGGTACAATATCCAAATCATGTTGGGG
>CAZMNS010000040.1:0-6386 GCA_964567705.1 uncultured Gammaproteobacteria bacterium
TTTTAGCAAGGGTATAGCGTCGGGATACTAATATTTCTATACGCTTAATTTACTCTTACTAGACTTATTTTGACAGAGTAATAACAGTTTGGCAAGCGAGAAAATAGAGGCTAATCTTTCGGCGCAATACTATATACCTATTACTATATAGTTGTCAACTATTGACAAATCCCATATATCTATGTATAAAATTGTTTATCATTACATATGGAAGAGTTTTATACAGTTAAACAGGCTGCAATTATACTTAAAGTTCACCACTTAACAGTCAGGCGTTATATAACTGAAAATAAGCTCAAAGCTTATCGGATCGGAGGAAATATAAGAATTTCTGCTAATGATTTAAGGGCTTTTACTCAAAATTTTATACCTCATACTAGACAGCATGAGCCTCAAGCAAGTAACCAGACTAAGCCCTTCAGCCTTAGCGACCCTGTACTTCAACTTCGCGGAAGAGGGATCAATATAAGTAGATTAGAAGAAACAGATATTTAAAAATCAGTATCTAATTAAATGATCTCAAAAACTAAGAAGATTTTTATAGATTCATCAATATTTCTTGCTTTTATTGACAGAGGCGACCCTAACCATAAAAAAGCTACTCAAACACTTCATACTATTGCTCAACTAGAAACTACTTTATATACGAGTATTTTTAATATATTAGATACTTACAGCATAGTTACTAGAGAAATAGGCTTAACTGTGGGCTTAGAGTTCTTAAGCTCTGTCTTAAGATCAGACATGGAAGTACTTTTTCCTCAAAAAGCAGACCTCTTAACAGCTTTTAAGATCCTGCAAACAAATAGAAATCGACAAATCAGCCTAAGAGAGGCTTTAGTTGCTGTTTTGATGGAAAAGAAAGGTATAAATCAAATCTTAACCTTTACATATTGGCATAGCCTGTTTGGAACTTATGTCAGCAGCCTTATTGGTAACCAATAGGATATATTATTACTCTGTTCCTAGAATAATTTCTGCATCTGCGGGATCACTTTCCTTTAAATTACCTGCTGAAACAGCGTTAAAATCTGGGATTAAATCTTTAATTAACTGATCTAGCAACCCACTAACGCCTTCTTTGACTAAAATCTGGGTTTTAGTAAAGGCAGAGTTGGTAGCGTTTCCGGTTCTTTCAACTTGATAGCCTTGCTCTTTTAATTTAGCAGATACTGAAGCTGCCAAACCACTCTTAGAGGTTCCATTTAAAACACGAATTTTAAAATCAGACCTCGCAAAGGCTTCAGATGAAGGTGAAGGTGCTGGGCTAGAAGTGACAACCGAGCTTTCAATAGAAGGCGTTGGACTTGGTGATTCAGATAAAGAAAACGTCCCTTTAAGAAGATAGACTGTGGCACCAATAACACCAATTCCAATCAAAATAAGTATAAAAAGGTGCAGTTTGTTTGTTGTTGAACTTTTAGGAGCTGAAGAATAAAGTCCAGATCCAGAATATCTTGACCCTAAAGAGTTAAGATGAGGAATTTCTGATTTTTGAGTAAATCTGCCTGAAGGGCTATCTTCTTTCTCATCATCTCTAAGGTCTTCAAGGGTGTGTTCTGAGCTTTGATCTTCTAATTCACTAGTACTTTCAGAGTCCTCAGGAATCTCTACTTTTTCCATCTCTTCTTTCCCTTCACCCTCTTCTTGAGATTTATCCTCTTCTACCTTTTCATCTAATTCTTTTTTCTTTAAATCTTCTTTCTCATCCATATCGATATTTTATGTTGAAAACATGCTTTATGCAAGTGTTAATTGTCAAAAGCTAATTTGATTGCGTCTTTAATAGTTCTAGCATTTTCTGGCGTCACAACCCTATTGAACCCTAGTTTTTTGGCTTCAGTAATTCTTTTATTTAATTGACGAACACTTCTTAGATCTCCTAATAAACCTACTTCGCCAATAATAACAGTCTTTTTACTAAGAGTTTTATCTATAAAAGAAGAGATTATTGCCAAACAGACTGCTAAATCTATTGCAGGCTCTGTAACTTTAATTCCACCTGTTAGATTAACAAAGATATCCTGATCATATAAAGCAAGGTTTGCCCTTTTAGTAAGTACTGCAACCAAAAGCTGCAACCTATTTACGTCAAGTCCTAAACTTACTCTTCTGGGAATAGTTAGACTAGATTTAGTTACTAAAGCCTGAACTTCAACTAACATTGGGCGAAGTCCAGTCAGGGTTGCTACAACAGCTGATCCAGGAGCATCAACTTTCTGGTCAATAAACAACTTCGATGGATTACTTACCTCTTTTAATCCTGCCTCAGTGATATCAAATATTCCAACTTCATCAGTTGTACCAAAGCGGTTTTTATTAGCTCTCAAAATTCTAAAATTACTGGTTGGGTCTCCTTCCAGAGTCAAAACAACATCAACCAGATGCTCAAGAGTCTTTGGACCAGCTATTGTCCCCTCTTTAGTTATATGTCCAACTAAAAAAATGGGGATGTGAAGAGATTTAGCAATTTTTTGCAGTCTATAAGCTGATTCTCTTACTTGACTAACAGATCCTGCAGCAGAATCTAAGTCTTGAGTTTGCAAAGACTGAATTGAGTCAACAATTACTAGCTTTGGTTTATACTCTAAAAGACTCTTAATAATGACATCTACGTCTGTTTCGCTCAAGATACTCAAATCAGTCTTTTTGGTGATTCTGTCTACTCTTAATTTAATCTGCTGAGCAGACTCTTCGCCAGCAATATAAAGCGCTTCGCGCTGGTTATTAGTTATTAGTTTATCGTGTGAACTACTAACATTCAGCGCTAGCTGAGTAAGGAGTGTTGATTTACCTATGCCAGGATCTCCAGCTACTAAAATTACTGAGCCTTTTACAATACCTCCTCCAAGTACTGTATCAAATTCTAAATTAGTAGTACTAATCCTATCTATTTGTTGTTTTTCTATATCAGAAATTTGAACAATTTTTCCAATTTTTACATTTTTATTTGAAATTTTTTCTCTTTCTTCTATCTCCTCTATAAAAGAATTCCAAGTATTACATTCTGGACATTTTCCTAAAAACTGGGGTGATTGATATCCGCACTGTTGACAAATAAAAATAGAAGAAGTTTTAGCCATATAGTTAGTATATAGTAGATGGTTCGTGGTTAATAGTATTTTTCTATCAACTATGAACCATTAACTAGTAACCAGAGCTTACTTGTATATTAAATCCTTTGTTGAGGTTCTAAATGGAGATAAATAAACTCTTCTTTTAGCTATATCAATATTGTCTATTAGGCATTGTATTTTCTGCCCAACAACATACTCTGCTCCGCTGTCAATTTTTGCCGTCGGAATTACTCCTTCAAAACCATCTTCTAAGTTAACATTTACTCCATTAGATGAAACCTTAGTTATAATCCCTTTAACAATATCATCTTTAGCGTATTTTTCTGAGATTTTACCGAAAGGATCATCTTGCAGCTGTTTTATTGATAAATTAACTCGGTTAGTATTTTGATCTACAGAGATTACTTGAGCGGTAACTTCATCTCCTACTTTAAATAAGCTGGAAGGATCATCTATTTTCTCCCAGGAAACTTCTGAAACATGCACTAAACCTTCAACACCTTCTGGTAAACTGACAAAAATTCCAAACGGCAAAACTGCTGCAACTACCCCCTCTGCATTATCACCGATTTTTAATTTAGATAAATTTTCTTTCACCTGTTCTGAAATTGAAGCTCTCTGGGAAAAAATCAACCGATTATGCTCAGAATCAACCTCAATTACATTAACTGAGATCTCTTTTCCAATAAGTTCTTCCAGATTATTAACCTGAGATAAAGAAACCTGAGAAGAAGGTAAAAAACCCCTAATTTCACCTATTTCAACTAATAATCCACCTCTATTAACCTCTACCCCTTTTCCTACTAAAGATTTATTTTCCTCCAACGCTTTTTGGAACCTACCCCATTTGACATTAACATTTCTGGAAGTAGGTTTGTGCATGGACAAAACTACTTGGCCTGACTCATTCTCTGGAAAGATAACTACTACATTAAGCTTATCCCCAATTTTTATATTTTCTGAAAGATTAGTAGAAAGATCTCTTTTAGGAAGTATCCCTTCTGCTTTTGTGCCTAAATCAAGAACTAATTCTTGATGACTGATAGAAATAACTTCACCTTCTAGTTGTTGACCGCGAGAAACTGATAAAAGTCTGTTTCTAGAAGAGTCTTGATCATTATTTTGCTTGGCCAATAAATCGGCCATACTGAGGTTCTTGGTTCGCTTCGCTTGTGGTTCACTGTTCATAGATTTTTATGCTCTGTCTACGAACTATAAACCAATAACTATAGACTATTTGAGCCACTCATTTTCACCTAGCTTTCTTTTAAGTTAAGATGGAGCAATTATACATAAATTAGTTAAAAGTTTAAAGTGTAAAGTTAAAAATTTAAGAGCTATATTATATATGTAGGTTACTTTCTCCCCCTTGACAAGTATATTTAGATTAAGAGAATATTTATATAAGTACTTATTTTAAGAACTTTATTATTGATGTGTTACAATAAAATAAGTAGCCAATAATCAAATGTCCAGAACTGTCCCTGGTGAGATATTTATATATGTAAGAATTGCCCTAATTTTAGGTATATTAGCTTGCTTTACTTTAGCTTTAACCCCTAAAGTCACTTTCGCTGCCTCTTCAAACTACCGCTCAACTATTAGTCAAACAGATCCAGTTGAAGAGATATTTTCTACCCTAATTGTAGGCGTAGTAAGTTTTACTTCCGCAGTAGCTGATGCAGTTACTAATGTTTTTTCTGGTATTGGAGATGGGATTACTTTTATCGCTGATGGCTTAACAGCAAAAAAACAACCCCTTAAACCTACCAAAAATCTGGCATTACAAGAAGTTCCTAAAACAACAGACCAGCCATCTCAAAGTGCTGTACTAGCTGAGGAGATTGATTTAACTGAACTTGCAGAAAGAGTTGCCTCCCTAGAAGGATCTTTTGTGGAAACCGGTAGCTCAGTAATAATAACTCCTAGCAGCACTAATCTAATGAAAAATCCATCTTTTGAAGCAAATTCTTCTGGTCAACCTAGTCAATACTCCTACGCTGGTCAATCAACCTCAGCAAACACTTTTGTAAATAACGCCTCTATTAGGTCTGGAAACCACGCCTTAAGAATTGAGCCAAAGTCAGGAAATTCTATTTTTGGATTCTATCAACCTAACTTCAGCACTACCTTTGGTAGGCCTTATACTTTATCTTTATATCTTAATAATCAGTCAGGTAGCAGCTTAACGCTTAAACTAAGCTTCTGGGATAGAGTGAATAATAAAAAAGCAGTTACTCAAGACATAACAGTTCCTGCAGGCGCAGGCTGGAAAGAGTATAGCTATACAATGGATAACACTGGGACTTCTGTTGGGCAAAATTATTATCCAATGATAGAAGTTATAGGTCCAACTTCTGGAAATATCTATATTGATGATCTAACTTTAACAGATGACAGCTCCAGCTCTGAATTTGAACAAGAAGGTTTTTCTTTAGCTGGTGGACTTATTAAATTAGATAGCAGCAGCAATATTTATCCAGTAACTACTAAAACCGGTTCTCTCGGTTTAGAAGCAAATCGTTTTAACTCCCTTTATTTAGCTAAAGCTTCTATTAATAGTGATGGAAATGCTAATTTTTCCGGCACCTTAGATGTTACTGGTGCCACTACTCTAAATGGTAATATTAATATGGTCGGTGCTGTAGGTACTAGCATTACTCCTACAACTGATGCTACTTATGATTTAGGTTCATCTTCTAAAAGATGGCAAAATCTTTATCTTTCTGGAACAACTACTGCTTCAGGAGCTGTTTCTTCAGATTCTATAGATATTACTCCTTCTACTAATATAGATGCTCTAGATATTACTGGAACAAATATTAGCTCAGCAGATTTAATTGATTTAGATGCAACCGCTACTACTACAGGTGACGCTATTGATATTACAATGGCTAACACTAGAACTTCTGGCTCAGCACTTAAGATTACTGACGAGTCTGTTGCAGCAACTGTAACTGGTGATTTAATTCAAATTGATATTTCTGGTACACCTGACACCAATATTATTGATATTGATGCTGCCGCAGTAACTACTGGTCATATGTTCTCTTTTGATAACACCGGAAACGCTATATGGACTGGTGATGTTTTAAATATGACCTCAGGAACAGGTGATGCATCTGGAGATTATATTGAGATGACTTTTGAAGCTGGGGCAACTGATTTGCAAGGAATAGTTGTTTCCAATGCTGCTGCTTCAGATCAGGCTGGATGGTTGATGAAGGTCGACACGACCGGTATTTTCACCACTAGCATGTTTGATATTGACCTTGGTGCCCAGCTTTCGACCGGGGATATCATGAACGT
>CAZMNS010000041.1:0-525 GCA_964567705.1 uncultured Gammaproteobacteria bacterium
TTGAAGCAGGAGAGAGTCTACCATTTATATTTTTTTGGAAAAGTATCGTACCAGTGTCTAAATCTTGTGCTAAAACTGCATTACTGCTAAAACCTGGCGGTGTTGTTCCAAGATCATCAATTTTATTCTCAGACTGTTTTTCTAAGGCTTGAATTTCTTGATCGATATTTTTAGAACTTAAATCAGTAATTCCCGAAGCTAATGTATTTTTATCAATTAAGTTTAGAGTTTGAGTTAGGGCAATTAAGACTAATGTGGCAATAATACAAAAAGAAAAGATCAAAGAGATGAGTTTTAGACTGTGCAAATTGGGCGTTTTTGCTTTCATAAGAGATTAACTTGAACTTAAACCTAGTTCCTTGAGTTGATCAGAACTAACTTTAGAAGGAGCATCCATAACTGATGTTTGTCCAGATGAAGTTGCAGGAAAAGCTATTACTTCTCTAACGCTAGACTCTCCAAGAAGAGCCATTAAAAGCCTGTCTATCCCGGGAGCAATTCCTCCGTGTGGCGGGACACCATATT
>CAZMNS010000041.1:543-4313 GCA_964567705.1 uncultured Gammaproteobacteria bacterium
AATACTTTTCTGGATTTTTAGAGGTAATAACCTTAAACTGTTTCTTTTGTTCTTCACTAAAACCTATTAATTCAAAGATTTTTTCCTGCACTTCTTTTTGGTGAATCCTGATACTCCCACCTCCTACTTCAAACCCATTTAAAATTAAGTCATGTTGCAGCCCTCTTACCGCTGTAGGGTCAGTATCTAAAAGCGCTAAATCACCGGGATGGGGTGAGGTAAACATATGGTGAGATGGTGCGTATTTGGCAGCTCCTGAACCATGATAAAAATCCTCATCAGTTTGTTCAGCAAAGAGAGGAAAATCAATTACCCAGCAAAAAGCTAGCTCATTAGGATCGTTTTTACCATTTTTTCTTAAATCAGGCCTATCCGTTCCATATTTTTCTATTGCCTCTTTGTGGGAAAGTCTAGGCCAAAGAGACTTTGAGATATGTTTTTCAGGAAAAAGATCTGTGATAAGAAGGGTGAACATTTCTTCTGTTAACTGCAAGATATCTTCCTGAGTTACAAAAGACATTTCTATATCCAGTTGAGTAAACTCACCATATGCCCTATCTTTTCTAGGATCCTCATCCCTAAAACATCTGGCTATTTGAAAATACCTTTCAAACCCAGCTACCATTAAAAGTTGTTTATATTGTTGAGGGGATTGAGGAAGGGCATAAAATTTACCCTTCTGCAGCCTTGATGGAACAATAAAATCTCTGGCTCCTTCAGGAGTGGTTTTAGTTAAAATAGGTGTTTCAATTTCCACAAAGTCTTTACTCCCTAGATAGTTTCTAATAAAACTTATCACTTGAGAGCGGATTTTTAAATTTTTGGTCATCCTGGGACGGCGAAGATCTAAATATCGATACTTCAATCTAATTTCTTCAGAAATCTCATGACCATCGCTATCAATAGGAAGAGGTAATTCCTCTGCGCTAGATATAATGGTTAACTTTTCTACTTGTAGCTCAATCTTTCCTGTTGGAATCTTCTCATTTATATTTTTCTCTCCCCTTTCAACTACCTTACCTAAAACTTCTACCACATCCTCTGTGCCTAGGTTTCCAATCTGATCACCAGCAGCTACAGCCTGGATTATTCCTGATCTATCTCTTAAATCTAAAAAAGCTATTTTGCCATGATCACGTCTAGTTTGGACCCACCCACAAACCTTAACTTGTTCCCCTATTTTTTGGGTACACTCTAACATTAAAGTTCTAGTCATAGGGGAATGATAGCAGCTTCAAGTTAGCCAAGCAATATCTCTTGACTTTATGCATGATTAGCTTTAGACTATAAGATATGAGGTTTCAGCTTTTAAATAAACCATTACTTGATGTAAAACAAGAGTATATTATCTTACCTTTTTTTTTTTTTTTTAAATCCGAATTTAATGGCATTGTTAAAGACTTTTTAGAAGACAACCCTAAATTTGGTAAGAAAAATGAAGTTCAACTTCTTTATTCTAAAAGTAGAAAATTACTACTTGTGGGGCTTGGCAAAAAAGAAAAATTAGATTTTGCAACTATCCAAAACTGGGCAGGCACTGCTTGTAAATATTTATCTAAAAAAACTAAAACTTCAGCTTTAGTTTTACCTGAAACTGAAAAGTTATCCCTACAAGAGGTAATCCAAGCTGTGGTAATTGGGGCTGAAGTTATTACTCATGACCCTACTAAAGATTATAAATCTGAGCATGAACCCATTAAGATCCAAGAATTTGAGATTTTAGTGAATGATAGTAAAAGTGATTATCAAAAAAGTATTAGTCAAGGATTAGTTACTGCAGAGGCTATTAATTTAGTCAGACGTTTAGCAGATATGCCTGCTAATGAGATGACACCCACTTACTTTTTAAATGAGGCTAAAAAAGTAGCTAAAGAAAGTGAGCGAAGCTCTTCTTCGAATAAACTTAAGATTACAATACTTGATGAAAAACAAGCTAAAAAGAAAGGGATGGGAGCTTTTTGTGGAGTAGCTCAAGGTTCTGACGAACCCTCATACATGATTGCACTAGAGCATAAAGGTCACTCTAGTTCAAAAGATAAGTGGGGCCTGATCGGCAAAGGAATTACTTTTGATACTGGTGGAATCTCACTTAAACCTGGAGAAAAAATGGAGGATATGAAATATGATATGTGCGGAGCAGCCACTGTTTTAGCTTCTATGCAAGCGCTTTCTAAATTAAAGATAAAACAAAATGTGGTAGGAATAATGGCAGTTACAGAAAATTTGCCAGGTGGAAAAGCGCAGCGGCCTGGAGATATTGTTAGAACCTACTCTGGAAAAACAGCTGAGGTTATTAATACTGATGCTGAAGGAAGATTGGTTTTAATTGATGCAATTACCTTTGCTCAAAAAGATTTTAAAGCTAACAAATTAATTGATTTAGCTACCCTTACTGGAGCAATGATTATTGCTTTAGGCAACAATATTACTGGTGCATTTGGAAATAACCCAAAATTTACTCAAGATTTAATTACCAAAGGCTCAGAGGTTGGTGAGAAGTTCTGGGAGATGCCCATGGACGAGGAGTTTAATGAGATGATCAAATCTGAGTTTGCAGATATTATTAATGTAGGTAATCCTCCAAGAGTAGCTGGCTCAATAGTAGGAGCTAAATTTATAGAACAAGGTATAGAAAAAGATAACCCCTGGATTCATTTAGATATAGCAGGTACAGCTTGGGATTTAAAAGCTAAATCCTTTAGAGGTCCTGGAGCAACAGGAGTAGGAGTAAAAACTTTAATTAATTTAATTAGTGCTTAGTATAGCTATTTATTTTATGGAGATGTACAGCTTCTCTATGACTTGCAGGTATAATTTTTATCTCCAGTTTAGCTTTTAAAGCTTTAGTTACTTTCTCAAGTGTTGTTAAGGTGTAACCAGTATAATCTGCATCCTCAATCCTAGCAATATTAGATTGTTTGGTGCCCACTAACTCAGCTAACTGTTTTTGAGTTAAACCAGCTTTTTCTCTTAAATCACGGATCTGGAAAGCAATATCCCATGCTTGATCTGCTTTATCCAACTCTTCCTGAAAGGAGGGATCTTGCTTTAAGAGCTTTTCTGTTAGCCTATCTAAATCATCTTTCGGTCTGTTCATACTACTTCTCCTCTATTTCTTTTAATTCCTTTAATCTTTTTCTAGCTATCTCTAATTCCCTTGCTGGTGTTTTCTGATCCTTTTTAATAAACACATGCAATAATATGCTAATTCTTCCTTTACTAAAAGTATAAATAATTCTTAATATATCTGTGCCAGAGCTCACTCTTAATTCCCAAAGTCCTGCTTCCAAGTGTTTTGATAGCGGTTCCTTGTGATAAATCCTGTTTCTTAACTTGGCAATTCCCTGACGTGTCTTTGCTACCAAAACTGGGTTACTTTTAGCTACCTTAAGTAAAAACTCCTCAATTGGGCTTTTTCCTAAAGTATCTTTGTAAAAGAAAATTTCAAAATCCATTTTTATTATATCAAAAATGATATATTATGCAAATATCACATGCAAATATCACTTTTCTAATTTATTCTACCACCCCTTGACAAGCTATAAGCTGTTAGATACAATAACCTTAAGTTATGAGTAATTTATTAAACATTAAACACTTTAGAGTTACCTACCTTAGGTGGGTATCCATTTTTATGGATACTAACAGGGAGGTTTCTTTTTAGATTTTACAATCTAAAAAAAGAAAGATAAGCCTCCCACCAGGGAGGTTTTTTTTGATCAAAATTATGAAAATATTTAAAAAAAAACAAAATTTTTTATCTGAATTCA
>CAZMNS010000041.1:4323-6381 GCA_964567705.1 uncultured Gammaproteobacteria bacterium
TTAAGCAGCAGGTATAAATGAAGGTTAATTATTAATCCTCCTCTGGAGGAAGCACATTTACAAGGCATACAGAAAAGGTAACTAAAGCTAATAAAGGTCTATAAGGCCTACATTTTGCAGATAAGTAGAAAATTTATCTTCAGGATGTAGGTCTTATTCCGAAAGGAAAAATAAAAAGACCTCGGAGAAAAGCAATGGGTTTGTACGGCGATAATAAGCCTGCCGGTCATCGGTACGGCTTTGACGGCGTTCCGCGTATCAGACAAGACTTTGAGGCCGACCACGGCATTCAGGGCAATAGCACCAAGGGGGGTGTTCAGGGCTTTGAGACCCGAACTAACGACATTCACGGGTTTGAAGGTGGGGGCGGAGCCAACGACATTCACAGCTACCTCTAGGAGGTTTCAATGATCAGCGCGCACACGTTCATGTACGGCCTCGGGGCCGACTGTCGACCGCCCGTCGTTTGCAGCGGCCTTGGCCGACTTGAGTCGAGACAGGATCTGCGAGTTGTTCAGCGCCCGCCGCACATCGAGAGCCCGAGCGAGCAGTCGGTCAAGGTGCGAGGCTTTCAGCTGAGCACTTACCTGAACAACATCGGTCTCGCCGGTCTCTGCCAGATCTGACCCCTCATGCTCGCTGCTGCGAGGTTCCCTCCCCTTGCCCTCGCGGAGCGAGTTTTTGGCAGAGGTTGTCCTCTGTGGACTTAGGGCGGGCGACCCTGATTCTGCATGACAGCCTCTGCCGTGGGGCCGAGGTTACTTGCTTACAGCTGAGATGGAAAGGTAAAGTTTTTTTACAAAGAAGACAATTGCGTCTTCAATGAGAAAAAACCAACCCAATCCAGATCTACTGTATGCCTAAATTAGAAAATTAACTATGGGTTATAGTGAAATACTATGAGTAATAATTTAAACACAAAAATTAAAAAGTACTTGACAAATAATAGATCTTATAATATTCTTAAGAAAGTTTGGTCTTTATTTTATCTTAAATTGCATAGATAAATTAAGGGACAAATCTTTAAATCCTTCGAAGCTTTAGCGTAGGAGGAGCACTTTAAAATTGCACACAGTAAAGGAAATTAAGTAAAAGTCTTTTTGAGATCTGCATTTTGGGAATAAGTTTAATTTATTATCACGATGCAGGTCTTGGCAAATAGGAGAAATCCGAAAGCCGCAAAAAAGACCGAGTAAACGCAAGGAGATGTCTTTGCACAACTAGTTTGTCCCAAAGCCCACCGAGCACCAAAACACAAAAGAAGCACATAGAATTCGCATGAGCTGCGATTCACGGACTTAATGTCCAATTGTGTAACTGAGTGTCAGGTGTCTTTGTTGAAGTCAAAAAAGAGGAAACAGTGCCAGAGTACAGGGACCCAACCATTCTGCAGAATTTCAACGACTGGTCGATCGGCCTCGGCATCCGCGGCGAGAAGCTCGAGCTGACCGATTTCCACGAGCTGGTGATCCACTACTAGCCCAACTGTCCGGGGCTGGTCGGGCGAGATGCCTGGAAACAGTCGAAGCTTCGGCTTTGATATGTCCGGGCGTCTCGCCCCTCGCGCAAAACCTACTTAGTTTTTTTCAAAATCCAGCAATGGATTGCGAGAGAAGAAGAGAACTGGTTAAGTTGAGTCTTGAGCATTTGCGCTCAAAACACCCAACAAAACCAAACCCTCCCTAACTTAACTGTGTGCAATTTATATATCTTCTCTAAAAAGAATCATGAGTTATGAATCACGAATCATGGTTTTTGACTTCTTAATCAATCCGTTGATAAGTTTATTAACAATGACAGTACGTTGAGCAAGCGTCATAAAATCTTCTTTTGTTATATAATCTAAATCTTTTGCTAGTAAAAGTTGATTCTGAACCTCGGTTAAAGAACCTAAAGCCATGGAATAAAATTGAGCTTTTTCTTTATATGAACTTCTGGAAAAACCTTCTGCTATATTTGAAGTAATAGAGATTGCTGCTCTTCTAAGCTGAATAATTAAACCAAACTGCTCATCTTTAGGAAATGATTTAGTTGATTGATAAATAACTAGAACTGATT
>CAZMNS010000042.1:0-2666 GCA_964567705.1 uncultured Gammaproteobacteria bacterium
AATACCTACCCACTAATGCCTAATATCTTATTAATTGATGATGTTTGGACAACTGGTTCTACTTTAAAAGAGTGTTGCTTTGTGTTAAAAAAAGCAGGAGCTAAGGTAGTTTGGGCGCTAACTTTAGCAAGGTAAAATATGGATTATGCCGTAGTATCATCAATAAATTTTCTATCAGCTATGTAGTTAGCAAAGTCCGTAGCAAAACGTATTCTCTTTTTTCTATCATCAGTGGGAGCAAGGTGCAAAATCTCATAAAAATTCCCAACTGCTCTATAGGCTAAAACAGTAAGAAATTGCTGAAGGAATAATTTTTTCTCCTTTTCAGAAATACTCCTCATAATTTCTTGCAAAAAGAGTTTAGCTAGGCTCGGATCGCAGGCTCTGGACCATAAACGGTTGAAAAATTCGGCCAGGTCATAGTATTTAGGCGCGACATCACTAGCTAAATCCATATCCACAAATCCAATACTCATATTCTCTGGGTTGACTATAGTATTAATTGGAGTAAGGTCACCATGTGCAGTTGCCTGATTAAAGGCGCTTTTGTTGCTTTCGACGATTTTTAATAGCTCAAGTGCCCGAGGCGTAGAATTCTCTATCCAGCGAATCATAGTTCTAATTGCTTTAATCTGGATCGATTCGTAATGTGTTCCTAATTGTTCGTCAAATGAGGCTGGTAAAATGAGACCTTTTCTTTGTTGAATCCATAAAATCGCCCTTACTATTGCTTGGAAAAAAGATTTTGGTTTTTCAACCTGAAGAATCCCTATACCATGCTCAAGTTTGGCAAATGGAGTTCCCTCCACAGTAGATTCTACTTTGTAAAATTGGCCACTTTGGAGATAACCAGTTGTTAGAATCCGGGCAGTTACAAAAGGTGGATTATTCTGTTGAATCTGTTTTAGAAAATAGATACTATTTTCAAGGCGCAATCTTTCAGTATCTGTTTTGGCGACTTTAAAATGACAAGCGTTTTTCTTTAAATAAATGCCGTGACCCTGAAAGCTTCGACTGTTTTCTTGGAAAGATTCTATTTGAATTCCTAGCAAGTTTAGTTCTTGTCTAATTTTTGCGTAGTCTTTCATAATAGAATTTCATCCTCTAAGCGGAGAGGGTGGGATTCGAACCCACGTGGACTTGCGCCCAATCGGTTTTCAAAACCGACGCCGTACGACCACTTGGCTACCTCTCCTTGGGCGGTGGGTACAGGATTCGAACCTGTGTGGCGCTTTTGGCACCAACGGTTTAGCAAACCGTCCTCTTAAACCACTCGAGCAACCCACCAAGTGCGGTAATTTTACCAAAACTGGACTCACTTTACACCCTTCGGCTATTGCTCAGAGTAAACTTTAATATATAATGAGGTTACTACAATCTGCCAACCTAGGCTTAAGTGTAGTCGAAGCATGCCCAAGATTTATAAAGAAAACCTACTATCTGCACCTCATTTACTTGAACCTCCTCAAAATGATCGCCATGACTCTGAACCGATTCAAACTCTACTTTCCTGGAGAGCACCAGCCAGGCCATTTAGGAAAAAAGATAGATCCTATTACACCACTGTAGCTATACTTTTAGTATTAGTTTCTTTAATTGCTCTTTTGGCAGGGGAGAGATTGTTAATAGGAGTGCTTTTAGCTTTAGGTTTTATGATCTATGTCTTAAATTTTATTCCACCTGAGGAGCTAGATTATAAAATTACTGATCAAGGTATAACTATAGGAGATCATTTTTACCACTGGCAAGAGCTAGACTCTTTTTGGATCTCAGAAAAAGATGGATTTAAACTGCTAAATATCTTAACTCATTTAAGATTTCCCGGGATGTTAATTTTGCCTTTAGGAGAGATAGATTTAGATGAATTGAAGCGGGTTTGTGCCAAATTTTTGCCTTTTCAGGAAATTGCGCCTAAAAATATCTTAGATAAATGGTCAGAAAGCCTGCAGAAGCATTTTCCGCTAGAAAACCCCCATAGGTAGCGTTTAGTTGTTAGCGTTTAGCGTATAGTTTAGAATAAACTCATTAAACAAACAAACCAAGAAAATATGCCCCTGTAGCTCAGTGGATAGAGCGCATCGTTGCGGACGATGAAGTCGGAGGTTCGACTCCTCTCAGGGGTACAAGGTTTAAAATAAAGTTGGAACCTTGGGCTAGTAGTTGATATCCAAACACTAGATAGAGTAATATAATATTGTGGCTAGGATAATTTTTACAGATCCTTCAAGAAATTCGTATTTTAGCTCTTTGAAAAAATTAAGCAAGTTGTCTTGGAAAGAGTTAGCCCAAATCCTTATAGTAAGTAGCCGTCAATTTCAAGATTGGAAAAAAGGTCGAGCTACTTTCCCAAAATATATCGCAGACCGAGTAGAGGAGGAATTCGGTTTAGTTTTACCTGAAGATGCTGAAATTAAAGATGATTACTGGCATAACCGCATTGCTGCTAAGCTTGGAGGCAAGCGCTACTATGAATTATATGGCCCACCACCTGCTACCAGAGAAAGTAGACGAAAGGGTGGTCTAAACTCCTTAAAAACACATATCCTTAGGAGAACTGGGTTTATTCTGAAGAAAGAAATTTTAAAACCGTTTAAAAATGAAAACTTGGCAGAAATTACAGGAGCTCTTTTGGGCGACGGGGGTATTTCTCCATGGCAGGTGAAAAT
>CAZMNS010000042.1:2676-3439 GCA_964567705.1 uncultured Gammaproteobacteria bacterium
GTGAAAATTTCTCTTAATCTAAAGACAGATAAAGAATACGGAGGATTTTTAAAAGAATTAATTGAAGTGTTATTTAGAGTAAATGTCAGTTTATATGAAATGCGCTATAAAACAACTTTAGATGTAGTTGCAAGTAGTTCTAGCCTTGTGTCATTTTTGAATAGGCTAGGGTTACCAGTAGGTAATAAAATCAAGCAGGGATTAGATATTCCATCGTGGATTCATAAACATAAGAGTTGGCAAAAAGCGTGCCTAAGGGGTCTATTTGATACAGATGGCTGTACATATATCGACCACCATCGCTATAAAAACAAAGTCTATGCGCATATTGGCTTAGCTTTTACTAGTTATTCAGATAAGTTATTAGTAAGTATTGCAAATACACTAATAGAGCTTGGATATACCCCCACGCTCACTACTAAATTCAGAGTATTGTTAAGGAAGGAAAATGAGGTATTGAGATTTTTTAATGAGGTTAAGCCGCATAACAATAGACACTATGGTAAGCTTAGGGAGTTTTTGGAGGGGTACCGAAGTGGTTATAACGGGATCGCCTCGAAAGCGATTGTCTGAGAAATCGGACCGTGAGTTCGAATCTCACCCCCTCCGCTAAATATGAGAAGATTGGAAACAGGAGAGATTTCAGATAATATACAAGATGAAGCTATAGCGACAGCATATAGATCACCATGTTTTAAATCTCAAAGAGGTGCAGTCGCTTTTAAAGACATAATAATTTTAGGCATAGGTTATAATGAACCCC
>CAZMNS010000042.1:3449-6353 GCA_964567705.1 uncultured Gammaproteobacteria bacterium
GCTTTATATACAATTCATGCCGAAAGGAGAGCATGCCAGGACGCCTTTTCAAAAGGTAATGATTTAAATGGAGCATCAATACTGCATATGAAGATTAAAAACGGTGTTATTACTCCAGTTGCTGAGGCAGTGTGTCTTGATTGTAGCACCTATCTTATTAGATTAAGATCGTTTGGTGTAATCATAAGAGAATTGATTCTTCTTCATCAAGATAAAGATGGAGAAGAATTTTATGGTGCCTGGACAATAGATGAATTTTATAAAAATAGCTTAAGAGGCTTTAAAATAAAATGAAGCTTGAATTTTCTGCTGGTGGAGTAGTTTTTAAAAAAGATCAACAAGGGATAAAATTCCTGCTGATTAAAAACCCATCCTTAAAAGATGCTACTAAATTCTACTGGGGATTTCCTAAGGGAGGAATAGAGAAGGGTGAATCTTCTAAAGAAACTGCTTTAAGAGAAGTTAAAGAAGAGACAGGTATTAAAGCTAAAATTGTAGCTAAGATAGAGGATTCTAAATATATTTTTACAGGTGCTGATGGGGAAAAGATTTTTAAAGTAGTTTCTATTTATTTAATGGAGTCCAAAAGTGGAGAGCTTACCAAACAACTTACTGAAATATCAGACATTGGCTGGTTTACAAAGGAAGAGGTCTTAGAGAAGCTCAGTTTTAGTAATGACAAAAAGCTTTTTAAAAATGCCCTAGCTATGTTGTCATAAACATGCCAAATATACGCTAAAGCGCAGAAATGGCATAATAAATTCAGGTGTAAGAAACCATGAGCGATGAACCCATTACCCAAAAACAATTTGTCTCTAGAGGTGGAATTAAGCTCCAAGCTGCAATTGAAAATTGGAAATTGGATATTGGAAATTTGACTATTCTTGATGTTGGTTCATCTACTGGTGGATTTGTTGATTGTTTGTTGCAAAATGGAGCTAAGAGAGTTTACGCAGTTGATACCTCTTATGGTGAGCTGGCTTGGAAACTAAGAAATGACCCTAAAGTTGTGGTGATGGAGAGAATAAACATCCTCCACCTAAATGAATTACCAGAATCTGTTGATTTAATAACAATAGACGCAGGTTGGACAAAACTGGAACTTGTGCTGCCGGTAGTTAAAAGATTTTTAAAACCTGAAGGTCAAATTATTGCCCTTCTTAAACCTCACTATGAAGCAGAAAAATGGCAGCTTAAAAAAGGAATTCTACAAAAAGAGTTTCTGGAAGAAGTAAAAGAAAAAACTTTACAAAAGATTCATGATTTAAGATTCAAGATTCAAGATGTAATGGAATCACCTATTCAGGGTGGGGCGGGGAATAGAGAATTTCTTCTACTTCTTAATTAGGTTTGAAAAGCTTGATTCCTGGGTGTATAATTAGTCTATAACCTATAGTTCTGCCTTGATGAGGCTAATATGTCACCAGAATATATCCATAGGGCGAGAGTCATTGCTATAGAGGGTTTTTTGGCAACGATTGATCCGCATGGACGGATTAACGCTTCAGGTCGAGGTATTCCCAATAGGTTTCCTAATCCTTTTAAAAGAGATGCAGCAATTGCCACTAGTCAGATACTTCCTGAAGAAGGAAATATTGATTTATATCCAGTAGCACTACCAGCTGCGATCACTACATTAGAGCTTTTTTTAAGTAAATTAAGCGATTGGGATTTGGAGGATTTGGCAGAAGGAATTATGCCTTATCAAGTAGCTCATGAAATTCATGATAGGTATTCTGATCAAAATCGAGCCAGGGAACTTGCCGCAGATAGATGGAGGCATACTAAAGATAAAGATGGAAACATCTTAATTAACGCTTATGAGGGGGATGATACTAATGCTTGGGCAGTTATTATGGCAGATGTAATTTCAACTACTCTGGAAAAAATTGGTCAACAAGACAAAGCTCAGGTCAAATTAGCAGTTTGGTGGCCATATCTTGAAGCGAGTTTAATGAGAGATATATTTTATGCAGATAGAGAGGGAGATGGGGTTATTAAGACCTATCCCAATACTAGAAATAAAATCACCAATAGAACGATTCGGGATTCTGGGAATGCTTTTATAAAAAATGGTGAGCTTCCGAGACCTCCTTATTCTTTTTTTGCTAATAATGTCTGGCATACCCTAGCTCAAGAAGCTGGTTCAAGGCTAGCTAGCAAAATAGGATTGGATGGCTTTGCTAAGTTCTTAAGAGATAGAAGAGTTAGGTTGGCAGATCAGCTGCATGAAAGGTTTTGGTGGGAAGAAGAGCAATGTTATGTACCTTTATTGGATGGAGCTGGGCAGAGAGTAGAGATTATCACTAATGAGTCTAGTGTGGGAATTTTTGCCGGAGTTTTACCGAGAGAGTATGAAGCAAAAGCTGCCAGAAGAACACTTCATTCAGATCTTCTAACGCCTTTCGGAACCCGTACTAGAGGTATAGATGATCCTGACTTTGCTATTAATGGTGAGCTTGCTTATCACTCAGGGATTGTTTGGCCGCTTTTTGATAATTTGCTTTGTATTGGTGCCAGAAGAGCTGGTTTAAGGGATGTAGTGGATGAGTTAAGGCCTAGACTTATAAGGGTTGCTAATGAAATAGGTTGTGAAGAATGTTTTGCAGTTGATCTACATGGACAATGGGATCATTATCGAGAAGGTGGAATCCCAAAGGGGTGTAATCCCCACATATTTACAGCCTCAGGTCTTTTAACGCTTACTGCTTTAAGCTTTGCAGAGCTACCAAAAGCAGCTTAAAAGCGCAACCTTCTCGATTATCTAATAACAAAATGCTAAAATTGGAAGTCATATTAGGTGGGATGCAGGAGTGGTTTAACTGGCGATCCTGGAAAGATCGTGTCCGAGTAATCGGACCGTGGGTTCGAATCCCACTCCCACCGCACCCACTTAAGCATTGC
>CAZMNS010000043.1:0-4230 GCA_964567705.1 uncultured Gammaproteobacteria bacterium
GACAAGATCGTTCGACTTGCATGCTTAAGGCACGCCGCCAGCGTTCATCCTGAGCTAGGATCAAACTCTCAAAAAAAGTAAACAGCTACCAGTTTGTAGTTAACAGCTTTCTTGCGATTACTGTTTACTGTTTACTGTACACTGTCAACTCATTTATATCCTAACCAGTTTTACGCTAGAAAAAAATTCCGCGAATTTACTGTTTTGGAATTGACCCCGATTGACTATCGGGATCTAAAATTTCCCACCACTTTTTCGGACACAACACTTCGCTAAAGCTACGCGTTGTAAACAATTTTTAAGTCCCTCCGAAGCTCGAAGAGCGAAGGGGGACAAAAAAACCGAAAAGTGGTTTTACTTTCGGTTTTCAAAGAGCTAACTTAAAAATGTAAATTAACTTTTACATCATTTTTGCGAGTAGTATCCCAAAAGGACTTATCTCCTCTACCTTACTTAAGGTAGAGGTAATTCTAACTGATCTCGGGATAAGTGTCAATTACTGTTTAATATCAGGATCTTTGTGCAAGATCCACTGAGAAAAAGCAGTTTGCTGAGTATTTTGGGTAGTCTCAGGCTTAGTGTTTTTAATATCCTCACTAGAAACTGGCCCTTCATTAATTGGTAACTCAGGCAGATCCTTCACAATAATGCCTACTATCTCATACCCACCTCTCACTTGACCATGACCTTGATCAATATATTTTCTCGAGAAACCATAAAAGTGCTTTGTAGATCTCACTCCTTCTGTTAATTCATTAAGGTGTAATCTGGGCAGCTGTACAGTTTCTAGTACCATTCGACTGTTACTTCCTAAGTATGATTCAAACATCTCCCATCCTCCACCAGCAGCAATACATGCATCAATAGTTCTTTTACCTTGCGGTAGATCTTGAGGACTTATTACTATAGCCCTAAAAGATACGTCAGTTAAGTTATCTAATACCTTTGAATCTTGACTAGGTATTAAAGCATCCATCTCGGATAATGCAGTTGCAACAACCGGACTTAAATTATTTTTAACTAATACTTCACTAGCCATAAGTTGGGCCAATTCTAACTCTAATTAGTACAAAAATCAAATTTTAAAGAAGTTTTATTAGTTTATTTAACAACTCAATCCTGTTTAAATTAACATCTAGCTTGCCATTTTCAGCCAATGACACTTCACCTCTTTGCTCAGAGATAATAATTACCACTACATCTGTATCTTGAGTTATAGCTAAACCAGATTTATGTCTAGTCCCAAACGGAGAATCTAACTTTACCTCTCCATGAATTGGTAATAAACAACTTGCTGCAATAATTCTTCCGTTTTTGATAACTACTGCTCCATCATGAAGGGGACTTTTAGGGAAGAAGATTGACTGCAGGATTTTTGAACCAAATTTAGCATCAAGTAAAACTCCAGTCTCAATAGTCTCACCTATCCCAGTCTTGCGTGCTATCACTATTAAACCTCCAATCTTTTTCTCCGCTAACTCAAAAACTGCATCAATTAGATTTCTAATAAATATTTGTTGTCGCTGTTTCTCTGTAACTTGAGGGATTTTTAAAAATTGGAATCTTCCCAGTTTTTCTAAGTAATGTCTAATTTCTGGAGCAAATATTAAGGGTAAGCTTATTAATACCCAAAAAGAGGCAATACCTAAAACTAAAGAGGTAAACAAAAACCCACTTATAAAAAGCGCCAGTGAGCTTCCAAACAAAAACAAGGTCCCTAGCACAACTCTAAAAGAAGGGAATCTGTGTAAATAAACTAAAAAGCCAACAATTAGAAAAGAGGCTATAAAAGTGTCAATATATACAAGCGGGTTCTGAAAATTTAGAGCCAGGATTTTCTGGTAAATTAGATTAACAATAAAACTCATCTTTAGTTACATTGTATCAGTTTACTTCCTTTAGTACCTGGTAAAGTACTACCCCTAAAGACACCATCACATTCAGACTTTTATTTACCCCAAACATAGGTATCTCAACTACTGCATCAGCCATTTTTAACACCTCCTTTGATACACCTGCTGATTCATTACCAACTACTAGAGCTAGGGGCAATTTATACTCAAATCTATCATAAGGGATTGCTTTAGAGCTCTGCTCTATAGCTACAACTTGTATATCTTTAATCTTAAATCTTAAATCATTAATCACTTTTACCGCCGATTCACAATATTCCCACTCCACCCATTCAGTAGTGTTAATTGATGCTTTTTTTATCCTTGTGTTAGGTGGTGTCTCAGTACTTCCACAAAGGTAGACCTTTTTTGCAGCTACTGCATCAGCTAGTCTAAAAATTGAACCTATATTATAAGTATCTAAAACATTATCTAAAATTATATAAATGTCCTGTTTTTTGATCTTTGTTTTTTGATCTTTAAATTTTGATTTTCTCAGCTGATCAGCGTTTAATTTTAAACTCATGGATATATTTTAGCTTGATCTTTCGCTTCAACTCAAGCCGTTCGAGGCTCGAAGCCGAATATGTTGACACCAAGCTAAAAAAAGATGCAAAATTAATTATATGGAAGAACCTGCCCCAGAAGTTATTAAAACATCTAAATCTTCTTTGCGAATCCAAATTCTAATCCTCTCAGCTATTTTGCTTATAGTGGGGGGAGTTTCTGGGTATCTTCTAAAGAGTAATCCCTCTTCGACTACTCAACTTGACCGATCAGCTCCACAGTCAAATCCTTTGATAAAAAACCAAAGTGCAACCGTTTATGGGAAGATCGTTGAGAAAAATTCAAATTCCATAAAAGTCTTAGGTGAGAATGGTGAATCTGCAGTGTTTAATTTGGCCCCCAGTATTCTGGTTTATAAAAGCGCAACTGATTCCGCCATAACCGAAACCTTTGCTGGGATAGATGAGATAGACTTAAATAAAGAAGCAGTTATTGTTCTAAACATGTTCGAAGGCGAGTACAAAGTCGCCTCTGTCTCATACATTAACTTTCCCTTACCTAGCGAAGAACCAATAAGATAGTAAATGATAAAAAAAATACCTTACTCCCTAGTTGTTATAACTGTATTATTTTTAAACCCTTTTACTATAAAGGAAGTTCTAGGGGTTCAATCATCTGAAGAACTTATAAGATACTACAACTCTTCTATCAAGGATTATTGGTCAACAACCTCCACCCAAATCCCCAATCCAAACAATCCCCCAAGCGGTTATGTTAAAGAAGTATCTCAAGGATATGTCCTGACAGAACAGGGTTCTCAAACCATACTTTTCAATGATTGTTACTGGGCTGATAAGAAAGATCATTTGAATTCAAACGCAGGGGCTTGGTGGAACCCGGACGCAAATTGTGAAAGTTATCCACCCAAGGTGTTGCTTGGATATACTTATGGAACTGACCGTCCTGGAACAAAGTGGGCCCAGAGGTGCTATAAGTCTGGGGATGAGCACTACACTGAAACTGGATCAACTCCCTGTCAGAGCGGTTTTGTATCAGAAGGAGGTTTGGGCTTTATTCTAGATCATCCTTATGCTCCTCCAGGACCATTAACCCTAGCTCAACCTATAGCTGCTTGCATAGCCCCTCCCGTCTTACTTTGGTCAACTTCTTTCACTAGTACTCATGATAGCGCAAGATTCCCTAAGGCTTTAGGAGATAGGCTTTATGTAGGAGAAGGTATTGGTAATAACGAAGGAGATGTGTGGGTTTGTAATCCAGGGGCAAATGGGCTCTGTGACCTGCAGTCAGAATGGACTAAATCTTACGATGGCCCTGATTCTAAAGATGTAATTGAGGCATTAGAAGTTTTAAGGGATAGCCTATACGCGGGTGAAGGGAACCAAGAAGGTGATGGAGATACACAATTGTATAGCGGTAGTGGTACTTCCTGGACAAGAGTTCATGATCCGGGATCCCCTGACCAGATGAAAGTTTTTGCTGAGTATAATAATAAGTTTTATTCTGGAACAGGTGGTGGAGATGGTGAAGGGGATGTTTATGTCTGCACCCCTCCTGCTGGTAGTGGTAGCTGTACCTCCTGGAGTAAACTCAAAGATTTTGGATCTGGGATCAAAAAAGTAGAATCTATGTTCACCCACTCATCAGGCCTATATGTAGGTTTAGGTAACGAGGGTGGAGACGGCGATGTATATAGGTTAACAGGTTCTACCTGGACCCAGGTATATAACGGCACTACAGATAGGGTCCGATCTATTATTGAGTTTAATGGCATTCATTATTTAGGTTTAGCGGGTGGAACTGGCAATGGAGA